>JBQCJS010000357.1:0-2907 GCA_051952485.1 Thermomicrobiales bacterium
TCGTTGAGGCGGTCGGATAGCGTCTCGAACATGGACTAGAATCCCTCGCCTTCGCCGAAGAAGAGCGAATCGACGTACGTATCGGGGCGGAACTCCGCCATGTCGGTGGCCTTCTCGCCGATGCCGACGTAGGAGATGGGCGTGCCCAGCTCCCGGGCCACCGCGAACGCGATGCCGCCCTTCGCCGTGCTGTCGAGCTTGGAGATCATGATGTCCGTGATCTCCACCGACTTCGCGAACTCGGCCGCCTGTACGAGGCCATTCTGGCCGGTGGTGGCGTCGATCACGAGCAGGACCTCCTGCGGCGCGTTCTCGACCGTCTTCTGCATGATGTTCCGCAGCTTGTGGAGTTCGGCCATCAGGTTGTACTTGGTGTGCAGCCGGCCGGCAGTATCCACGATCAGGACATCGACGTTGCGGTTGTGGGCCGCCTGCATGGCATCGAAGACCACCGCGCCGGGGTCGGCGCCCTGCTGGTGGGCGATCACCGGCACGTTCAGCCGTTCCCCCCACACGGAGAGCTGGTCGATCGCGGCCGCGCGGAAGGTATCGCCCGCCGCGACCATCACCGTCCGCCCGAACTGCTGGTGGTAGTGGATGAGCTTGGCGATCGACGTGGTCTTGCCGGTGCCGTTGACACCGACCACGAGGATGACGAAGGGCACACCGCGCTGCAGGATCTTCACCTTGCGATTGCGGGTCGCCAGTTCCAGGAGCCGGATCATCTCCAGCCGCAGGATCTCGCGGGCGTCGGACGGGTTGACGATCTTCTCCGCATCGACCTTCGCGCGGAGTTCTTCCACGAGCTGCTGGCTCACATCCCAGCCGACATCGGCCTGGATGAGCAGCATTTCGAGGTCCTCGTACAGCTCCTCGTCGATCTCGGAACGGTCGAAGAGTTTCGTGATCTCGCTGAAGACGCCACGGCGCGTCTTCTCGAGACCTTTCTCGATCTGGATGTCGGGTTCCGCCTGGCGGCGAAAGAGTCGTCGGAGGACCAAGGGGATGTGCTCCTCGGTGGGATCGTGCGAATCGGGGGCAAGGAATCGGCGTGGGAGAGGGACGTGGATCGGTTTCGCTCGCACGCCGCAGAATTGCGGGAATGGCCGATAGGATGGAGGGCAGCAACCCCAGGGTCGAGCCTCGAATCGAACGGGCATTCCACCGCCGCAAGTATACAATGCGCGCCTTTTCGCCCCACTCACTTGCACGATTCCGGCGCTCTGCTACGATCGCGCTCAGTGGGAAAGCTGGTCGCGCCCTGGGGTCGAGGTTCATGAAACGATCGGAACTCATTCTGGCGGTCTACCTGCCAACGGCACTGCTTGCCGTCGGCCAGGGCGTGCTGCTGACCACGATTCCGTTCCTCGGGACCTCGATGGGCCTGACCAACCTGGCGATCAGCACCATCGTCTCGGCCGCCGCGCTGGGGACGCTGGTGATGGATGTCCCCGCCGGGGCGCTGCTCCACCGGGTCGGCCTCCGCCGCTCGATGATCGTCGGCGCGGCGCTGGTGGTCATCGGCACCCTGTCGCTGGCCTTCCCCTTGTCGATTGGCATGCTGACGGCGATGCGGGTCCTGGCCGGTATCGGCACCGCGATGTGGGGCATCTCCCGCCACTCGTTCATCGCCCTTGCGGTCCCTCCGTCCGAACGTGGCCGTGCGATCTCGACGTTCGGCGGCATCAACCGGATCGGCCTGTTTGGCGGGCCAGCGCTTGGCGGCCTGATCGCCGGCGCGATGGGCATCCACGCCTCGTTCGTCGTCTCCGGGGCGATGGCCCTGCTCGGGCTGATCTCCGCGGCGATCTTCATGTCCCCGGTATCCGAAGAGCACCGTCACCAGGCGCTCTCGACCTCGGATCGGTGGAAGGCGGTCCGCGCGACGATGCGCGTGAACGCCGCCGATGTCACGGCAGCGGGCGTGGCGCAGCTGTTCGCCCAGATGATCCGGAGCGGGCGTCAGATCCTGATCCCGCTCTACTGCGCGACGGTGCTCGACATGTCCGTCGGGCGGGTCGGGGCGGTGATGACGATTTCCGCCATGATCGACATGGTGATGTTCGTTCCGGCCGGCAACATCATGGATCGGTACGGCCGGAAGTTCGCCTCGGTTCCCAGTTTCGCGATCATGGCCATCGGCATGGGCCTGCTGCCGCTTGCCAATTCCTTCTGGGCGGTGACGGCCGTTGCCACGATCGTGGGCCTGGGCAACGGGCTCGGTTCCGGGGCGATGATGACCCTCGGCGCCGACCTCGCGCCGCCGGACGCCACCGGCGAGTTCCTGGGCATCTGGCGCGTGATCGGCGATTTCGGCGGCGTCGTCGGACCGCTGCTCGTCGGCGTCGTGGGCGATGCGCTGGGACTCAGCGGAAGCTCGATCTTCCTCATGGTGTCCGGTCTGGCGTCCTCGGCGATCCTGTTCGCCCTCGTCAAGGAGACCCGCGAGCAGGAACCCACAGTCGTCGCTGTCGCGCCGAGTTCACCGCGGTCACCCCAGACATCTCGTTGATATCCATCTCCCACCCAACTCCAGGAGGTTTCACCCATGCCACTCGTTGCTGCCGCCATTGCTCCCCACGGATGGGACCTGATCCCCGACCTCGATGAAGCAGCAGGGGGAGCCCTCACCACGCAGGATGCCCTGAAGCAGGTCGGTCTCGTCTTCGCGGAGGCCGATGTCGATACGGTCGTGCTGGCTGGCCCGCACGGAATTCGGGTGGAAGGCGCCATCTGCCTCGGGAATGTGGGCCGTGGAGCCGGGATGCTGGAGCGTCATGGGCACAAGGCCGAGATGAACGTCCCCTACGACCGTTCCCTCGCGCTGGAGATCGCCGCTGCGTGCGATACGGCTGGAGTGCCGACCGCGTTGGCGGGGTATGCCGGCAACCGGCCGGACCAGAGCGC
>JBQCJS010000358.1:0-2916 GCA_051952485.1 Thermomicrobiales bacterium
CTGGAAATGTGAACCTCTCACATAGTACGGGGCGGTGAGTGTCGGGTCAATCCACGTGCCAAAAGTGCCGGCTCTTTCGGGTGAGTCGGTCCGAAGCGACGATCCGTTTGGCTGGTACCGAATGGGCCGCAGCGGGACGGGCCGCCCCACAAACGGTCGGATTGCCAGACGATCCGGTCGTACGGAGGGCGAACCACAAGGGTTCGCCGAGATCCCTGCGCAATGCCAGGTTAGTCGAGACGATCCACTGAGCCTGCGGTGCCATGGCTCGGGCCGTTCCGCGTCATGACCTCGGGCCGCTCCCGCGGTGACCTGGCACGGACGGAGGTGTCGTGTCGCGGTGACCTGATGGGGTATTCGCCGGGCGCGATCCTGCGGTCGCGTCCGGACGCACGACGAGGCGGAGCGAGCCGTCGTAGAACGGCTGCGTCCGCAGGTGCCCGTATCGCGCGTCCCATGCACCGGAGACAAGGTCGCGGCGAAGGTCCTCCTCGAAGCGGGCGATCCGCTCCGGCGCCACTCGCGTCCAGGAGGACATCGCGCCACGCACACCCGCCTCCAAGAAACGCTCCGGGCGCCCGTAGTACGCCTCCGTGAATCCGTCCCGGCACAGCAGCGGGACCGGCACGGTCTGGATCTGAGCCGTCGGGCCGAGCAGGGCGGCCAGGCGGTCGATGGCCGGGAAGCGCGTCATCTCGATGTCCAGCGGCTCGGTCATGTACTCGGCCAGCCAGAAGTCGTGGAGATGCGCCGGGTCGGCGGCGAGGATGACGATCGCGCCGTCCGGCCTCGTCACGCGCCGCATTTCCGCGATCCCGCGTTCGAGGTCGCTCCACTGATGGACCGTGTAGGTCGCCCTCGTGGCGTCGAAGGTCCCGTTCGCGAACGGGATGGCTTCCGCGACCGCGTCGATGGCCGGGGTCAGATGGGCCGGACGTTGGGCCCGCATCGTCGCCGAGGGCTCGACCGCCGTCACCGCGCGGTCCGTCGGCTCGTACGACCCTGCGCCCGCCCCGACGTTCAGGACATGCCGGTTGCTCCCAAGCGCCGCCAGGACCCGCGCGGCGATGAACGGCTCGGGTTGGCGATAGCGGGCGTAATCGATGCCGGCGATGCCGTAGTCGATATCCCCCGCGCTGCCGTCGCGAAATCGTGTGCTTGGTGCGGTCATGGTCATGGCCTCCGTTCCTGGCTGCTCCGGGACCGGATTCGCCCCGTCACGCACCAGTCTGGGCATGGGCGTGCTATACAGGAAGCGGATCGAAATGATCGTGTCGATAAGGACTCCTTATCCGTGGCGAGCCCTGAACTCAACCTGACCAGTCTCCGGGTCTTCGCGGATGTCGTCGCGACGGGCAGCTTCACGGCGGCGGCGGAACGCCACAGCATGTCGCAACCGGCGGTGAGCTTCCACGTTCGGCAACTGGAGGCCCGCTTCGATGTGCCCCTGCTCGAACGCGCCGGACGCCGCGCTCTCCCGACCCCCGCCGGGGCCGAATTGCTGCGTCACGCCCATCGGACGATCGGGGCGGCGGACGACCTGGCCGTGGCGATGGCCGCCTTTCGCCCGGATCGCGTCGGGGTGGTGCGGATCGGGGCAGTGGCGACGGCCTGTGTCGCCGTCGTGCCGATCGTCCTGCGCCGGGCGCGTGAAGCGATCCCGGCGCTGGAGTTCGTCGTCACCACGGGCCTCTCCCCGGAGATCGTGTCCGCCGTGGAGGGCGAGCGGCTGGATATCGGGATCGTGACGCTGCCAGCGCGCGGCGAGATGGTGCAGGGGACACCGGGCTGCGAGGACGAGATCGTGCTGCTCGCCGGAACGGCATCGGGCCTGCCCGAACGGGTGCCTGCCGCGGCCCTGCGCGACCGGCCGCCGATGCTCCTGCAATCGACCGGCGCGACGCGGGCACTGATCGACGCCTGGTTCGCCACAGCGGGGGTGCCGTTCCACCCGGGGCTGGCGCTGGGCAGCATCGAGGCGATCGTCGACCTCGTGGAGATGGGGATCGGCAGCGCGATGCTCTCCCGGATGGCGCTCGCGAACCGCCCGCTGCCGGCGGGCGTGGCGATGCACCGCCTCTCGCCCCCGATCCGGCGGACGATGGGTCGCGTCCTGCGCCGCGACCGCGCCCACGATCCGAACCTGGCGCTGCTGGCGAGCATGATCGACCGGGAACTGGCCGCGCTGGAACGGACCGGCAGTGGGACGTGACAATCCTGGCCCCGGCGTGCCGTATCATCCGGTTGCTGTCCGCGCGATGCCATTGCGCCCCTTCGATCTCCTCCGAAAGCGAATCCCATGTCCCAGCAACCCGCATCGACCACGCAATCGCCAATCACGATTCTCGACGGCGGCATGAGCCGCGAACTGGTGCGCATCGGCGCGCCGTTCCGGCAGCCCGAATGGTCCGCCTACGCCCTGATCGAGGCGCCGGAGACGGTGAAGCAGGTCCATGCCGAGTTCGCTGCCGCCGGGGCCGATGTCGTGACCGCGAACACCTACGCGGTGGTGCCCTTCCACGTCGGGGAGGAGCGGTTCTGGACGCAGGGGCGGGAGCTGGCGAACCTGGCCGGGCAGATGGCGCGGGAGGCGGTCGCCGAGGTGGCGGCGGAGACCGGACGTGCCATCCGGGTGGCGGGATCGATCCCGCCCGTCTTAGGGTCCTACCGGCCGGACCTCTTCCGGGAGCCGGAGGCGCCTGACATCCTCTCCGTGCTGATCGAGGGGTTGCGGCCGCACGTCGACCTCTGGCTGGCGGAGACGCAATCCTCGCTGGCGGAGATCCGGGCGATCCGCGCCGCCCTTGGCGACGACCCCCGTCCGCTCTGGATCTCGTTCACGCTGAACGATGACGACGAGCACACCGCGAACGCCATCGCCGGAGCCGAGGAGCCTCGGCCCCGCTCCGGCGAATC
>JBQCJS010000359.1:0-2596 GCA_051952485.1 Thermomicrobiales bacterium
GCGTCGCGCCATTGCAACACCTCACGCAGGTATCCGAGGTCGAATCCGGGCCAGGTCTGGGCAACGGTGAACTGCGTGAACCCCAGGGCAACGAAGGCGTCGAGATCGGCGTGGACCTCCGGGCGCAAGTCGATCGCGCGCTCAATCGTCGCCGGATCGCGGCCCACCTCCTCGCACCAGCGTTCCAGCACTTCTACCTTCCGGCGGGCGGTCTCGGCATCGGCGAAGAGATGCCAGATGTCGGCATGGCGCGCCACGATGCCCAGCATCACCCGTTCGCCGGAACCGCCGATCAGGATGGGCAGGCTCGCCTGCACCGGTGGCGGGTTCAGTCGCGCCATGCGGGCCTCGATTCGTCCCAGCGAGGACGCGAGGTCCGCGAGCCGCTGCCGGGACGACCCGAAGGTGTATCCGTAGTCGCGGAACTCCTCATCGTTCCAGCCCGCGCCAATCCCCAGGATGAAACGACCGCCGGAGATGTGGTCGATCGTCCGCGCCATGTCGGCCAGGAGATCGGGATTACGGAAGGCGTCGCAGGTCACCAGGCACCCGATCCGGGGCCGGGTCGTGACCTCCGCCATCGCGGCGAGGAGCGTGTACCCCTCCAGATGCCGCCCGGTGGGATCGCCGGTCGGAGGCCGCAGGTGGTCCCAGTTGTAGAGCACATCCACCCCCAGCGCCTCCGCCTCCAGCCATGCGCGGCGGTTCTCGGCGTAGGACGCGTGTTGCTGGCCGATCTGGAACGCGATCGTGAGGGGGCGATCGGATGCGGGTACGGCGGTCATCGGCGGCTCCTGCGACTCGGACAGCGTATACAACCTCGACCACGATCGTGTGGCACCGTTGCTGAGGCCATCGCATGGCGCGGGCCCCGGGCCGGGACGATCTTGCCCCCTGAGGGTCGCCCATCCTCGCGCGATTCCGCGAAAGAAGTGCAGAACGCCGGGCAACGTGTCGTCATGCACGGCACATCACGCAGTGGCGGGGTGATCGTGGTTTCGCGACGAACGGTCGATGCGCAGGATTCGGGTCATCGCGTCCTGAACGCCGCCCATCGGTGCGAAAGGGGCCGGTCCATGAACCAGGAGACAGCACGCAGCGCGTTCATCGCAGCGGCAATTGCCGTGGTGGTCTGGGTCGTCATGGGATTGGTCTTCGGGAACTCCCGATCGACCGTCGCGCTCTGGGCCGTGATCTTCGCGTTCGGCACCTTCGCCGTCACGTACGCGGTCACGGAGGTCATCAGCCGCCGGCAGCGCCAGTAGCACAACGCGCATCAGCAGGAAGGGGCCGGATCGCGATCCGGCCCCTTCCTGCTGATGCGCGTTGTGCTACTGGCGCTGCCGGCGGCTGATGACCTCCGTGACCGCGTACGTGACGGCGAAGGTGCCGAACGCGAAGATCACGGCCCAGAGCGCGACGGTCGATCGGGAGTTCCCGAAGACCAATCCCATGACGACCCAGACCACCACGGCAATTGCCGCTGCGATGAACGCGCTGCGTGCTGTCTCCTGGTTCATGGACCGGCCCCTTTCGCACCGATGGGCGGCGTTCAGGACGCGATGACCCGAATCCTGCGCATCGACCGTTCGTCGCGAAACCACGATCACCCCGCCACTGCGTGATGTGCCGTGCATGACGACACGTTGCCCGGCGTTCTGCACTTCTTTCGCGGAATCGCGCGAGGATGGGCGACCCTCAGGGGGCAAGATCGTCCCGGC
Source organism: Thermomicrobiales bacterium (assembly GCA_051952485.1). Classification (GTDB taxonomy): domain Bacteria; phylum Chloroflexota; class Chloroflexia; order Thermomicrobiales; family UBA6265; genus JASGDN01. Next base: position 1,722 of record JBQCJS010000359.1, read on the forward strand.
CCGGGGCCCGCGCCATGCGATGGCCTCAGCAACGGTGCCACACGATCGTGGTCGAGGTTGTATACGCTGTCCGAGTCGCAGGAGCCGCCGATGACCGCCGTACCCGCATCCGATCGCCCCCTCACGATCGCGTTCCAGATCGGCCAGCAACACGCGTCCTACGCCGAGAACCGCCGCGCATGGCTGGAGGCGGAGGCGCTGGGGGTGGATGTGCTCTACAACTGGGACCACCTGCGGCCTCCGACCGGCGATCCCACCGGGCGGCATCTGGAGGGGTACACGCTCCTCGCCGCGATGGCGGAGGTCACGACCCGGCCCCGGATCGGGTGCCTGGTGACCTGCGACGCCTTCCGTAATCCCGATCTCCTGGCCGACATGGCGCGGACGATCGACCACATCTCCGGCGGTCGTTTCATCCTGGGGATTGGCGCGGGCTGGAACGATGAGGAGTTCCGCGACTACGGATACACCTTCGGGTCGTCCCGGCAGCGGCTCGCGGACCTCGCGTCCTCGCTGGGACGAATCGAGGCCCGCATGGCGCGACTGAACCCGCCACCGGTGCAGGCGAGCCTGCCCATCCTGATCGGCGGTTCCGGCGAACGGGTGATGCTGGGCATCGTGGCGCGCCATGCCGACATCTGGCATCTCTTCGCCGATGCCGAGACCGCCCGCCGGAAGGTAGAAGTGCTGGAACGCTGGTGCGAGGAGGTGGGCCGCGATCCGGCGACGATTGAGCGCGCGATCGACTTGCGCCCGGAGGTCCACGCCGATCTCGACGCCTTCGTTGCCCTGGGGTTCACGCAGTTCACCGTTGCCCAGACCTGGCCCGGATTCGACCTCGGATACCTGCGTGAGGTGTTGCAATGGCGCGACGC
>JBQCJS010000360.1:0-13341 GCA_051952485.1 Thermomicrobiales bacterium
GACGTGGACGAAGGACCCGGCGAATCCCGTCCTGTTCGCCGATCCCGCCCGCTACGACATCCACGACTGGCGCGATCCCTTCGTCTTCTGGAACGAGGAAGCCGGGGCGTGGTGGATGCTGCTGGCCGCGCGCGAACTGGAGGGCCCCCTGCACCGGCGGGGGTGCGTCGCCCTCGCCACGTCGCAGGACCTCGTGACCTGGACGATCCAGGAACCGTTCTGGGCGCCGGGGTTGTATGTCACCCACGAATGCCCCGATCTCTTCCGGAGCGGCGACCGGTGGTATCTCGTCTACTCGACCTTCTCGGAACGGCATGTCACCCACTACCGCCACGCGACCTCCCTGGCAGGGCCGTGGCTTGCCCCGGACGACGATCAGTTCGACACCCGCGCCTGGTACGCCGCCAAGACCGCGAGCGATGGCGTCCAGCGATTCCATTTCGGCTGGACCGCCACGCGGGAGGGGGATTCCGACGACGGGCCGTGGCAATGGGGTGGCACGATCGTCGTCCATGAGGTGACGCAGCATCCCGATGGCAGGCTGACCGTCTCGATCCCGGAGAGTGTGAAGGCGGCGGCGCTGTCCGGGGCCCGATCCGTGCCCGATGTGATGCTCGCGCCCGGTGACGGCTTCGCGTGGCAGGCGATCGGCCCCTGCGGCCAGCGCAGCGCCGTTGCGGCGGAGGTCTCCATCGCACCGGGTACGCGCGATGTGAGCCTGCACCTGAAGGCAGCGCCGACGCTGGATGCGTCCCACCTGCTGCGGATCGAGCCGCGGCGCGGGCGGGTCGTCTTCGACCGCTGGCCGCGTCCTGGCGACCAGCCGTTCGTGCAGGAGCGGATGTTCACGACGCCGGAGGATCGCTCCATCTCGCTGCTGGTCGTGCGGGAAGGAACGCTCGTGGAGGCGTATGTGGACGGCACGCTGGCCCTCAGCTGCCGCGCCTACGGGGAGCAGGAGGGCGACTGGGCGCTCTCCGTGGCCGAGGGCTCCGCGACGTTCCGGGAGATCCGCATCGCGAACCACTGAGCGTCCGGACCCATCGCGGCCAGGTGGTTCGGGATCGGCATGGCGTCGCCCACTGCCGCTACACTATCCATGCCGTGCGCTCGTACGGGCGCATGGCAGGGACCCTCCCGCGAATCCGAGCCAGGAAGTGAGGACGCACGCCGGCGATGACGGACGATACGAAATCCGCTCCCACTCCCCCGTCCCCACCACCCGACGACGTGGACGATGCGTCGTCATCTGTGGTCGGAACCACCGCCGAGCAGGTTCCGGCAGAGCCGAGCGCCGGGCGGGGCCAATCGGCCCAGGGCGACGGGAACCGCTCCCGCTCCCTCTACGCGGTGCTCGGGATCGGGGTCGCCTCGCTGCTCGTATTGCTTGGCATCATCTACTTCTCCGCCACCAAACGGGAGAACCCCGAGCAACCCATCTGCACCGCTGTCACCACCGAGGCCGCCGAGGACGCCATCCTCGCCGGGGAGGTGCATCGGATCGTGGTCAATTATGACAACCAGGTCGAATCCCCGACCGATGCCCAGTGGGGGCCGGTCCTGGCGCGGGTCGACTTCGTCGATGGCAGTTGCGGCAACCTGCCCCAGGGCATCGTCGCGAAGGACGAGATGGCGCGCATCCTCGGCACCGCCTACATGTACAACCACGTCACGACGGAGACGCAGGTCGAGATCGTGCTGCGCGGCACAGATTCGCTGAATCCGTCGCTCCTGGTCCTGCCGACCTCCACCCCGACGCCGACGCCGCTCGTCACGCCCACGCCCGCCACCCCGGCGAGCCCGATCATCATCGTCGTCACCGCCACCCCGGAACCGACGGCCACTCCGACGGAGACCCCGCCAGCCACACCGTCCCCGGAGGCGACCGCCACTCCTACCACCGCGACACCCGGGCCGGCGACCCCGGACGCCGGGACGCCAGTGCCGGAAGGGACGCCCCGGCCGGCGGCAGGTCGCACCGGAACCGACGTGGCCAGCGTCTCCCGCACGCCGGAGCCGACCACCACCACCACCACGACCGCCGAGACGACACGGCCGTAATCACGAAGCCACGGCCCTTGCGCCGAATCGGGGTCCCGCGGCGTGAGGGGATCGTCTTCCTGAAGGCTATTTCGCCGTGGCGTCCCAGCGGAAGAAGCGGATCGCCATGCCGAACCCGGCGAGGAAGATCGCGGTCAGCACCAGCAGCGGCACCCAGATCGCCCCGATCCCGTCGCCGTACATCATCGGCTTCCGCAGGGCGTCCACCAGGTAGCGCAGCGGCAGGATGTAGGCGACCGGTTGCAGCCAGCTCGGCATGCTGGAGACCGGGATGAAGACGCCCGAGAGGAAGAGCATGGGGAACGAGAGGGCGTTGCCGAAGACCGCCGCCGTCTCCACGTTCCGGGAGATCGCCGCGATCGCGTAGCCGATCCCGAGGAACGCCAGTCCGCCCAGCGCCAGCACGCCCACGATCAGCAGCCAGTTGCCGCGCACGTTCAGGCCCCAGACGATCTTCGCCATCGCCATCAGCGCGAAGCAGGAGACCATCACGATCGCCAGCGCCGCCATGATGCGCGAGAGCACGAACTGCCAGAGCGGCAGCGGTGTCACCTTGATCCGCCGCAGGATGCCGCGCTCCCGGTAGCCCACGAAGGCCGTGGAGAGCCCGACCATGCCGGCGTTCATGATGCTCATCGCCAGCACGCCCGGCGTGAAGAAGTCGATGAAGCTCGTGTTCAGGTCCGCCACCTGCTGCTGTGTCACCGAGATCCCCTGCGGCTGTCCGAGGATGTCGAGCAGGGCGCTGCGCACGCTGACGACGGCGATCTTGCTGGAGGGGCTGTCGCTCTGGCCGGTAAGGAGCTGGAGCGGCGTGGTCTCGGAGAGCTCGCCCTCCGGGAAGACGATCACCAGGCTGCGATCGCTCTTCTCCAGCGCCGTCTGTTCCTCCTCGCGCGATCCCTCGTAGATCTCGAACGACCCGGTGTCCTTCAGGGACTGCACGACCTGCTGGCGCAGCGGCGTATCGGCGCCGGTGATGCCGACCGAGGGCTGGCCGCCGATGCCGGAGCTGAAGAGCGCCGGAAAGATGAGGATGAAGACAGCCGGAAAGGCGATGTTCCAGAAGAAGGCGGCCCGGTTGCGCGCCGACATCTTCAGGTTGGCGACGAGCATGGCCCAGAACGACGACCACTGCATGCGAACTCCCCTGCGAGGAACGGGAAACGAGATAAGGAGGCAAGAGAAGCGCTACATGCGCCTTGCGCTTCGTCTCCGGCCTCTCTTTTCTCGTTCCTCCTTCCCTCGTTCCTCGGAAACGTAGGTCCGGCCGGTGCGCTGGATGAAGACATCTTCCAGCGTGGCCCGCGTGCTGGAGAGATCCCCCAGCGTCAGGCCGCGTTCCTTCGCCAGGTCCAGCAGGCCGACCAGCGTCGCCTGGGCGTCGGCGGTCTGCAACCGCACGCGGGTCTCCCCGCCTTCCTCGGCGAGGGTCGCGGCGGTGACGCCCGCGATGGCGGCGAACCGATCCCGGTCCGGCACCGCGCTGGCGGGGACGAGGCTGGCGCTGACGGTCGCCTCCTGCCCGAGGGCGCGAATGAGGCCCGCGGGCGTATCGCAGGCGATCACGTGGCCGCCGTCCATGATCGCGATGCGGTCGCAGAGGACCTCGGCCTCTTCCATGTAGTGCGTGGTGAGCACGACGGTCGTCCCGGCGTTCCGCACCCCGAGGATGGTCTCCCACAGGCTGCGGCGGGCGTGGGGATCGAGCCCGGTGGTCGGTTCGTCGAGGAAGGTGACCTTCGGCTGGTTGACCAGCGCGAGGGCGATGCTGAGGCGTTGTGCCTGCCCTCCGGAGAGTTCCTCCACGCGGGCCTTCGCCTTCTCCTGCAACCCGACGAGCGCGAGGAGTTCCGGCACACGCGCCTTCGGGTTCGGGGTGCCGTACATGTGTCCGAAGAGTTCCACCAGCTCGGCGGCGGAGAGGTACGGGAAGAGGGAGGTCGATTGCAGCTGGACGCCGATGATCTTCCGCACCTGGTCGGACTGTGCGATGGCGTCGAGCCCGGCGACGGTGATGTGGCCGGCATCCGGGTCGCGCAGGCCCTCGATCATCTCGAGCGTGGTGGTCTTGCCGGCGCCGTTCGGACCGAGGATGCCGAAGATCTCGCCGGTGCGGACCTCGAGGTCGATACCATCGACGGCGGTGAAGTCCTTGTATCGCTTGGTGAGGCCGCGAATCTCGATGATCGGCGTGCCGGGTGTCGGGTGGTCGGTGGACGTGGCTGTGCCTGGTGCTGAGGGTGCGGGCGAGGGAATGGCCATGCGGCGGATGGTCCTTGCGACTCGGTGCAGACATGCGGAATGGCAGCCGGCCGCGATGTGCGTCCAGGTTTCCTGCCATCGCTCATGCTAGCACCGCGTGGCAAGGCTGCCCGGCGGTTGGGTCAGGCGTGCCCGACCGGGTCAGCAATGCGTCGCTCCCAGTCGGGCACGACGGGCTGCACGCCGAACTCTTCGACGGCCATCCGTACGAAGGCGTTGGCCGTCATCGGGCCGGTGGCGAGGTGCGTCTTGTGAAACGTCCACGGCTCACGCCGGGCCTCCGGATCGACAAGGGCGGAGCCGATGTGGAGGTGTGGCCAGGCGCGTTTGGCGTTCGGATCGTTTGGCGTCCAGTGATAGGTTACGACTTCGTCGAACCGGGAACTCCCGTCACCGCGAAAGATCTGGTAGGTCGCCGACTGGATGATGACCTCGAATGCCTGCGGATCATCCTTCGTAGGCTCCACGAAAAGGCTCTGGCGAAACCCCAGCCACAATCGACCTCGTCGTCGGTCAGTCCTGAGTTCGAGGTGACGGCCATTCGCCAGCTGAAGTTCGGCGCCGAGACCTGTGGAAATCCCGGGGTGGCGTCTGGTAGTGACGAAGATCTGTTCCATGATGATGGTTCTGATTGTTCGGATGACTGGGCCAGAGTAGGTGTCGAGAGCCCGCTGCGCGCCAGCACTCACGGGGCAATAACCGTCTCATAGAATGGGAGCGATGTTGCGAGGAGCGTCACGAGTGGGTCGTAGTCGTCGTACTCGCCAGCGCGGTAGCGACTCGCGAACTCCGCTGCCGAGATGCCCAATACTTCCCGAACGTCGCGTTCGAAGATCGTCAACCACTCCTTGGTGCTGAGATAGACGACGTCCGGTTCGAAGGAATCGTCGTGCTCGGGTTCTGACGTGTTGTGGGCGCGCATGACGGCATCCTTTCGCGGAACGGACCTCCTCGATTGTAGCACCGCCCCCTGCCCTCCCCGCGTCGTGGCCGGACCGGGCACCGTGGACGTATGGGATCATTGCATGAACATGCGCTCGTGTATGTCTCGTGCCCAGGAACGCCGCCTGAGGCGGTCGCAGAAAGCCCGTCCCCATGTCCGATTCGCTCCGAGAATCCCGGGAGCCCGCTCCCTTCCACGGCCACCAGAATCCCGGCATCGCCGCGTCCCTCGCCCACAACGACCGCGTGATGCAGAGCGAGCGGCACGACCTGCCCGCCATGCGCACCGTCGCCGCCACCCGCTACGTCTCGCCCTTCCGCGAGGGAGGCTCCCTCCCCGGCCTGATCGAGGCGGACGACGATGGGCTCTACGTCGTCAAGTTCCGGGGCGCCGCGCAGGGCACGAAGACCCTCGTGGCGGAGCTGATCGCCGGGGAGATCGGACGCGCGCTCGGGCTGGCGGTGCCGGAACTCGTCTTCTTCGAGCTGCCGCAGGGCTTCGGCATGGCCGAGCCCGATCCCGAGATCCGCGAGCTGCTGGAACGCAGCGAGGGCGTCAACCTCGGCCTCGACTTCCTGCCTGGGGCGCTGCCGTTCGACCTGGCGGCGGCGACCACCTCCAGGAGCCCGATCGATCCCGTCCTGGCAGCCGACATCGTCTGGTACGACGCCTTCATCGCGAATGTGGACCGCACCACGCGCAACCCGAACATGCTGCGCTGGCACGATCGGCTCTGGCTGATCGACCAGGGCGCCGCGATCTTCCCGCACCATCGCTGGGCCGATCCCGCGGAGCAGGGGCGTCGCCCCTTCCCGGCCATCAAGGACCACATCCTGCTTCCCGTCGCCGGTTCGCTGGTCGAGGCCGATCGCCGCATGGTGGATCGCCTGCGCCAGGAGGATCTCTGGGCGATCGTCAGCATGGTGCCGGATGAATGGCTGGGCGAGGATGCGCAGGTCGGCGGCCCGGAGGCCCAACGCGCCGCCTACGTCGCCTACTTCAATGCCCGGCTGGAAGGGCCGCGCCCATTCATCGCGGAGGGCGAGCGCCTGCGCACCGATGCTGCCGTCGGCGCGATCGATCCCGACCGGGCAACGCGGGGGCGGCGTCGTGATTGAGGGAGGCGGATCGCCGGCGCGGATGCTTCCCTATCTCTACGCGGTGTTGCGGGTGGTGCCGCGCGTCGAGCGGGAGGAGTTCATCAACGCCGGGGTGGTGGTCTTCTCGCGGCCCGGGCGTTTCCTGGGTGTGCGCACGCACCTGGATGGCGCGAAGCTGCGCGCGCTGGACCCCTCGTGCGATCACGGCCTGGTGGCGGCCTACCTCGCCGGGATCGAGGCGGTCGCGGCGGGGGAGCCGGATGCGGGGCCGATCGCCGGCCTGGACCGCTCGGAGCGGTTTCACTGGATCGCCGCGCCCAGCAATACGATCATCCAGCCGTCGTCGGTTCATCCCGGCCTGACGGCCGACCCCGCCGCGACGCTGGACCGACTCTTCGCCGCCGTCGTCCTCTGAGAGCAGTAAGGACCGAGAAGTCGAGAAGTGAGAGGGGCGTCCTGCGGTGACACGCACGGCTCCCGTTCCTCAATTCTCGGTCCTCACTGCTCACTCCTCAGGTCCGGGATGAGATCCGCGATCGAGTCCTCGATGCGGGACGGCAGGTATGGGAACGTCGCCGCGCGCTCCCTCGTGGTGCTGCCGGTCAGCACGAGCACCGTGCGCAGGCCCGCCTCGATCCCGGCGATCACGTCCGTGTCCATCCGGTCGCCGATCATCACCGTCTCCTCGGAATGGACGTTCAGCGTGCGCAGGGCGGAGCGCATCATCAGCGGGTTCGGCTTGCCCACGAAATACGGGATCGCCCCGGTCGCCTTCGCCACCAGCGCGACGAGGGCGCCGGTCGCCGGGAGCGGCCCATCGGCGGAAGGGCCGGTCGGGTCCGGGTTGGTCGCGATGAACCGCGCTCCCTCGTTGATGAGGCGTACCGCGCGGGTGAGGCGCTCAAAGCTGTAGGTGCGGGTCTCGCCGATCACGACGTAGTCCGGATTGCGGTCCACCAGCGCGTAGCCCACCTCGTGCAGCGCTGTGGTCAGGCCGGCCTCGCCGATCACGAAGGCGCTGCCGCCCGGACGCTGGGTGGCGAGGAACTGGGCGGTGGCGAGGGCGCTCGTCCAGATGTCCTTCTCCGTCACCTGGATGCCGGAATGGGCGAGGCGGAACGCGAGATCACGGGCGGTATACATCGAATTGTTCGTGAGGATCAGGAACGGACGCCCCTGCTCCCGGAGCGTGGTGATGAACTCGTGGGCGCCGGGAATCGCCTGTTCCTCGTGGACGATCACCCCGTCCATGTCCATCAGGTAGTTGCGGATCGGCGGGTGGGCCTGGGCCAGATCGGGCATCGGCGGGACTCCATCGGACACGGTTGGAGGATGGCAGCGGACGCGCCCTGAATCGACGCGTCCCTCTCTGGCCCAAGTCTACCCGGTGGTCGTGGTCGTGGTCGTGGTCGTGGTTGCGTTCCGCTGGTGGCGGAGGGCGCCGCTCAATCGATGCCGATCATGGTTCCCGGCACCACGAGCGAGCGCACATCCTCGCCCCGCGCATCGCGTTCCTGCAGGTCGCGCAGGAAGTCGAGGAATCCCACCTTCGGCGCCCACCCGATCACGTCCCGCGCCGCGGAGAGATCGTGCTGCTCCACCCGTTCCGGCAGCGGCAGGTCGTAGCGCGCGATCAGGTCGGTCGCGCCGGGCACCTGCGATTCCAGCCAGACCGGTCCCCGCGCCGGGAAGTCGGCCAGCACGTCGTCCGGGATGCCGTGCGCGGTGTGGACGATCGTACGGAAGAGGCCGAACCGCCGATCGAGCGCGCCGGTGAGGGCGGCGACGGTCGCGTCCGCCACGTCCTGCCGGTCCACGCCGTTGCGGAGCAGGCGCGGCCCGAAGGTGAGGTAGGGCGAAGGCACGAACTCGTGGTAGCGGAGCATGGCGATGGAGGCTCCGGTGATCTCGTGGTAGGTGCGGCACATCTCCTCGCCCAGCACCTTGGTCAGGCCATAGACACTGCCCCACCCATACGCCATCGAGGAGGCGTAGACGATGGCCCCGATCCCTTCCGCGCGGCAGGCCTCGAAGACGTTGAAGGTGCCGTCGATGTTGACCGCGAAGATGGTCGCATCGCTCACCGGTGGCCGGTGGGCGCTGTGCCACGCCGCGAGGTGGACGACGGCATCGGCCCCGGCAATGGCCGCCTGCACGTCGGGGACGGAGCGGGTGTCGCAGCGCACGAACTCCCCGAGCGCGAGCACGTCGGGCGGGGGCACGACCATGTCGGCGAGGCGAAGGCGATAGCCAGCGGCGGAGGCAGCGCGGGCGATGGCCTGCCCGCCGTTTCCTCCCGCGCCGGTGATGGTGACGAGCCTGGACATCCAGCGTTCCCCCGGGATGAGGACAGAGACGCGCAAGGAACGCGCCGGTGCACGATGGGCGATGCCCCATGCGGCGTCAATCCGTCCTCCTCCCCGTCCGGGTAGCGCGTCCTACGTCCGGTCGTGAGGGATGCGGTAGATCGTGTGTGTCACCAGGTCGGTCTGCCGGGTGGAGACGGCCTCCAGGTTGAAGGCCCCGACGCCCTCGAAGAGGCGCACGCCCTTGCCCGCCACCATCGGCACGCGGTGGATGCGCAGCTCGTCGAGCAGGCCGGCGGCCAGGTATTCGTTGACGGTCGTCGTGCCGCCGGCAATCGCGACATCAAGGTCCCCGGCGGCGGCCTTCGCCTGCGCCAGGGCCGATTCGATCCCGTCGGTGACGAAATGGAAGGTCGTGCCGCCCTCCATCGGCAGGGACTCCCGCGGGTAATGGGTGAGCACGAAGACGGGTGCGTGGTAGGGGGGCTCCTCACCCCACCAGCCGCGCCAGTCGAGGTTCCATTCCCCTCGGTCCGCCGTGAACATGTTGCGACCCATGATGTAGGCACCGATGGCAGTGCGCATCCCGTCCTCGGTGCGGCGTTCCTCCGGCGTCTGGAACATCCACGCCGTCAGCCTTTCCTTGTCGATGTCGCCGAAGGGATTCTCCAGGGACTGGTTGTGCCCGGCCGTGAAGCCATCCAGGGAGACCGCGCAATCACAAACCACCTTTGCCATGCCTGTTGCTCCGTACGTGGGGTTTCGTCGTGATCCGGCGACGAGCGGACGTCGTGTGTGCGACTGCCCCGATGATAGGAAGCCGTGTCATGCCCGGCTTCTTCCGGATTGCGTTGTGCCGCCTGCGGCGCAATTCAGGGCGAAGCCACGAACGCACCGTCTCCGCCCGGCTCTCCACCATCGGGCGCGGCAACGACGGTCGATCCGCTCAGCCCGCCGCGCTCACCGCATTCCGGAACCAACCGGTTGCCCGCTCGTAGTGCGCCGCGATCCGGCAGAGGGCGACGTCCTCATCGGGCCGTCCCACGAACGAGAGGCCGACCGGCATTCCGTCCCGGTCCGCGCCGCAGGGGACCGTCACCACCGGTTGTCCGGTCGTGTTCCACGGCATCGTCAGCCGGGTGAAGGCCGTTCCCACGCCCTCGATCCCGGACGGGACCTCCACCCGCAGCGTCTCCGCGTCCGGCGCGGTCGCCGGGGCGGTGGGAACGACGATGGCATCCAGCCGGAGGTCGCGATAGAGCCGCGCGATGTCGTCGCGCAGCACCTCCCGCGCCAGCCGCGCCCGCAGGTAGCGACTGCCGGGAACGATCTGGCCCGTCTCGAACCGCATCCGTGCATCCTGCCCCATCAGGTCCGGCTCCACGCGCAGGTGTTCGTCGTGGACGGTGCCGGCCTCGACGCGGTTCACCAGCGCGGCCGCCGCCCGGGCCGCCGCCGCGCCGTCCCATGCCGTCTCCACGATCTCCGCGCCCAGCCGCCGCAGGTCCGCCACGGCATCGTCCACGCGCGCGATCACGTCCGGCTGGACGTCGTCCGTGAAGAAGCCGCCGAGCACGCCGATGCGCACGCCGTCCAGCGGCAGCCCGCCCGCTCCGAACGGCGAGAGCATCGCATCCACCGTGTCGATCTCGTGCGTCCGGTTCGCCAGCGCGAGCCAGAGGGTTAGGGCATCCGGCACGCTCCGCGCGATGGGGCCGGCCGTGTCCAGGGAGGGGGAGAGCGGGTAGATGCCGGTCGTCGAGAGCCTTCCCCAAGTCGGTTTCAGGCCGACCACGCCGCAAAGCGCCGAGGGTGTGCGGATGCTGCCGCCGGTGTCGCTGCCCAGCGCCCCGAGGCAACTGCCGATCGCGACCGCCGCCGCCGAGCCACCGGAGCTGCCGCCCGGGATGCGATCCGTGTCCCACGGGTTGCGCGCCGGGGCGCTCACCACGCCCGCCGCGTATTCCTGCGTGACGGTGGTGCCCACCACGATGCCGCCCGCCGCGCGGAGGCTGGCGACGGCCGGGGCATCCTGGGTCGCGGGCGACGCATTCCGGCGTTGGGCAGAATTGGCGAAGGTGGTCAGGCCCACGACATCGTAGAGGTCCTTCACGCCGAGCGGGATGCCGAGCAGCGGACACTGCCGCCGCTGCATCACGCGGTGGCGGTCCGCTTCGATCGCCTGCTGGCGGGCATCGTTGGCGAGGACGTGGACGAAGGCGTGGATGCCGTGTTCCGTCACCTCCATGCGGGCGATCGTCGCCGCGATCAGTTCCACGGCGGAGATTGCGCGGGCGTCGAGCAGGGTCATTGCCTCGCGGATCGTCAGGGTGGCCAGCTGGTGGATGAGGCCGGTCGGGTTCGGATCGCTCACGATGCGGCCTCCGCGCTCCACGCCGGGTCGAAGGTCCCCACGGCACCGGCGACCGCTTCGGCGGGCACATCCGCCAGCATCGCGTCGATCAGGCGGGCGAACCGGAGTTGCCCGGCCATCTCCTCGACGAGCACCGGGAGGCGGGGATCGTCGGTCGCGACCTCGATGCCGAGCATCGCGAGCATGGCGCGCACGGTATCGGCATCGGGCGGCGTCGACAGGGGTGGAGGCGCTGGCGATTCGGGCATGAGGGCGATGCTCCCGGACATGATGCTGATGGGGGGAGGCGGCTGGAGGCGCTGGCGCTCCCATCGGGCCGCGTGAACCGATTCCGGCTATCTTCGGCGTTGCGCAAGGGAATGTCGACCGCCCCTACCAGCGGTCCCAGTGGAGGATCTCCTCCAGCGCCTTCCGCTGCTTCTTGCCCTTCCCCACCGCCTGCGCCGGGTAGCCGAACGGCACCACGCAGACGACGGCGATCTCGTCCGGGATGCCCAGCAGTGGATTCACCTCCGACAGGCCGCCAAGGAAGCCGACCCAGTTCGAGCCCACGCCCTGCTCCCAGGCCACCAGCATCATGTCCTGCACGGCGCGGCTGGCGTCCGACAACCCGTAGGGCGAGGCCTTGTCCACCCCGACCACGATGGCGAAGGCCGCGTCCGCGACGTACGGACCATGCTTCGCAGCGTCCGCGAGCTCGCGCAGGGTCTCCCGCTCCCGGACGACCACGAAGTGCCACGGCTGCTTGTTGATGGAGCTGGCCGTCAGCCGGCCCGCCTCCAGGATGCGGTGGATCACCTCGTCCGGCACCGGCTGGTCGGTGTAGGCGCGGACGGCCAACAGGGTCTGGATCGCTTCCTCGACGCGCATGGGGTCATTCCTTTCAACGAGCGTGGCGGCGGCCGTTCGATCGGCCGGCATGGGACCGCGCGGCCTGGTGCCTGCCCCTCGATCATCCCGGCACCCTTCCCGATGCACCATCGGGCATGTGGCGAGGTGCGGCAGCATCGATTGGCCCTGAAGATCGGTCCTCGGGCCGCCACCGGTAGCGCCACGGGCAGCGTATCCTGCATGGATGCCGCAGTCGGCGCGGCGTCTCAGAGCGTGAGGGAGCCGGGGAGGGACCGGGGATCATGCATCGCATCGTTCGGCGGGGAGAGACGGGGCGCCAGGCGGCGGACCCGCTGGAACTCTTCTACGATCTCGTCTTCGTCTTCACGATCACCCAGGTCTCGCACCTGTTGCTGTCGCACCTCACCTGGACCGGTCTCGCCGAGTCCCTGGTCGTGGTGCTGGCGATCTGGTGGTCGTGGAACTACACCACCTGGTTCACCAACGAGGTCGATGTGCAGGCGCCGGTAGTGCGCCTGCTGATGATCGGGCTGATGGGGCTCAGCCTCCTGATGGCGATCTCCGTCGCGGAGTCGTTCGGGGAGCGCGCGTTGCTCTTCGCCGGGGCGTATGTCGCGATCCAGGTGATCCGGCATGGCTTCCTCGCGTTCGTGGCGGCGGAGGCCGGCACGCTCGAACGCCGCCGCGCGGTGCACATCCTGGTCTGGTTCCTCTTCGCCGGGATCTTCTGGATCGCCGGGGCCGTCGTCGGCGGGCACGAGCAACTCCTGCTGTGGGCGATTGCCGCGCTGATCGATTACGGCGCACCGCTCCTCACCTTCTGGTTGCCCGGCCGGGAGCGGCTCCCCCTCTCCTCCTGGCAGGTCGTGCCGGAGCACTTCGACGAGCGCTTCCACCTCTTCGTGATCCTCACGCTGGGCGAGACGATCATGATCACCGGCAACACCACCGCCGGCCTGCCGCTCGACACGGAGCGGGTGATCGCCTTCGGCCTGGCCTTCGCGGGGACCGTGGCGCTCTGGTGGCTCTACTTCCAGTCCGGGATCACCGATGCGTCCCACCGGCTGGAGCACGCGGAGAACTCCACCGCGCTGGCCCGCGATGCGTATACCTACGGGCAGGTGCCGATCGTGGCGGCGATCATCCTCTCCGCCGTCGGCGACGAATTCGTGATCGCGCATCCGGGGCATCACCTGGAGCACGCCCAGCTGCTCGTCGTGATCGGCGGCCCGCTGCTCTTCCTCCTGGCGGAGTTCCTCGTCTTCTGGCGGCTCACCGGCATTCCGGCGTTCGAGCGGCTGGCGGGAGCCATCCTGCTGCTCGCGGTCGGCTGGCTCGGGCTTCACGCCAGCGCCGTGACGACGAGCGCGCTGGTGGTGGCGGTCCTGATCCTCGTCATCATCGCCGGGGAGGCGCGCACGCGCCGGGGCGGATGGTCCC
>JBQCJS010000361.1:0-3087 GCA_051952485.1 Thermomicrobiales bacterium
CCCTTCGTGCTGGACCACTACGGCCTCTCGCAGATCCGGGACATTATCCGCATCATCTACGCGGAGGGGTTCAGCCGGGACCGCATCGCAGCGATCGCGCGGGATGTCATCCGCATCGCCGGGGAGGGCGACGCCGTAGCGGCTGAGATCGTGCGCACCGGCGCGGAACGCCTCGGCGACACCGCGCTCGGCGTCGCCCGGCAACTCCACGCCACCGGAGACCCGATCGTCGTCTATCCCACCGGCGGCGTCCTCTCCGCCCGCGCGCTCGTCCGCGATCCGTTCGCGGCGCGCATCCGCTCGCTGTGGCCGGAGGCGACCATCGCCGACCCGGCATTCCCGCCCGTCGTGGGGGCGGTGCTCCAGGTCTGGAAGACGACGGGCGAGCCCATCACCGCCGAACGCCTCGCCCGCATGGCGGAGACGTTGCCGTGACCGCCGGACCGGGCTGGTGGGCGGGGTGCGCGGCCACGACGTTGCCCATCGCTCCGGGAACCCCGCTGGGCGGGTACATGGCGCGGACATCGGGGGCATCGACCACGCTCGATCCGCTTCAGGTCGGCGTGCTGCACCTGGAGACGCAGGGGCGATCGCTGACGCTGGTCACGATCGATGCGATTGGAGTGGATGTCAGCCTGCGTGACCGCATCGCCGCAACCGCTGGTCTCGATCCCGCGACCGTGCTGCTCTGCGCCTCGCACTCGCACAGCGGCCCCCAGGGCATCGTTCCCCGCCTCCACCCCATCGAGCCGGATGCCGGGGACGACACGCTGCGAGCGCAGGTCGTCATGCTCGCCGCCGGCTGCGTCGCACAGGCCCGTGCCTCGGTTGAGCCCGTCACGCCGGGACTCGCCACCGCCGACGCCTCCGGCGCCTGGACGAACCGCAACGCCACGGACGGCGCGAACGATCCCCGCCTCCGCTTGCTCATCACCCGGCGCGACGACGGCTCGGTGCAAGCGATCGTCGCCCTCAGCGCCTGCCACCCCACGGTCCTCGGCGCGGAGAGCAGCGCCGTCTCCGCCGACCTCAGCGGCGGCATCCGGCGGGCCATCGCGGCGCTGCTGGGCGCGTCGCGGGCGACGATCCTCTCCCTGACCGGCGCGGCGGGCGACATCAGCACGCGCTTCGTCCGGCGCTCCGCGACGCCAGCCGAGATCGACCGCCTGGCCACGATCGCGACCCGGCATGTCCCACAGGCGCTCGATGGATTCACGCCGATCGACGCCGATCTGGCGTCGCTCCGGCACGCGGGGGCGATGGTCGCGCTGCCGTCGTTCCGGGAAGACCTCGCCGCCGACCCGGACGCGGAGGTCGCGGCGGCCCGCACGGCCCTGGAGGCCATCGGGCCCACGGCGAACCCCGCCGCGCTGCGCCAGGCGATCACCCGCCATCAGGGGGCGATCCTGCGGGCCCAGATGGCCGCGTCCGATCCGTCCACACCGGCGCCGGTCGGGGTGGAGGCGTGGGCGCTGAACGCCGACACCGCGCTGGTGGCCCTCCCGGTGGAGCTCTTCACGTCGCTCGGGGCGCGAATCGAACGGGAGATCCCCTACCGGGAGACGCTGGTCGTGGGGTATGCGAACGGCTACGCGGGGTATGTGGCGGATATCGCCGCCTGGGATGCCGGGACCTACGAGGCGCTGGCATCGCCCTTCGCCCGCCGTGCCGGTGACGTCCTCGTCGCGGCGGTGGGCGACCTCCTGCGATCACTCCGGGGTGCACGGGCGTGAGGCAGCGTGGCGCGTCCACACCCTCGCGGTCGGGCGTGGTAGACTCCCTCCTTGCGTGCCACGTTGGCGCGGCAGTCGCGGTGTGCCCGATGCGGTCGCCCGGCAATCCGTTCTCATCCGCAAGGAAGTAGGAGTCACGCTCGCCATGGCGAACGACCTGACACTGAGGGCCGAACCGCGGACAATCCACGGCAAGAAGGTCTCGCGCCTTCGACGCGAGGGTCTTGTCCCAGGTGTCGTCTACGGACCCGTCGTCTCGGAGACCATCTCGGTTTCCGTGAATCGTCGGGATTTCGAGAAGTTCTTCATGACCAACGGCCATTCCACCGTCTTCACGCTCACGTGGGACGGCGGCAGCCAGCCGGTCATCATCCGCGAGGTCCAGGTCGACCCGGTGACGCGCGCGCCACTGCACGTCGACTTCTTCGCGCCGAACATGCGCGTGGTGCTGCGCCAGGCCGTGCCGGTGACCCTGCACAACCCGTCCGCGGATGCGGCAGGGGTCCTGCAGGTGGCGCTGACCGAGGTCGAGGTCGAGGCGCTGCCGGCGGACCTGCCGCACGCCATCGAGGGCGATCTCTCCAGCCTGGTGAACGTCGGTGACGCCCTGCGCGTGGCCGACCTGACCGCTCCCGCCAGCGTCACCATCGTGACCGACGGTGAGGAAGTGGTCGCCAGCCTCGTCGCGGAAGCGGCCGAGGAGGAGCCGGAGACGGCAGGCGAGGAGACCGCCGAGGCGGAAACCGCCACCGAGTCCGAGGCCCCGGCCGAGGATGCGGCTGCCGAGGAGTAATCCTCCGCCGGTCCCGAAGGATCACGAACGACGCCCCGGATGCAGGATTTCCAGCATCCGGGGCGTCTTCGCGTGTCCGGGCGGCTCGGGTCCTACCGGCGCGGGCCGCGTCGCCTGGAGCGCAGGCCGACGCCTGCCGCGAGCATGAGCCCGGCGGCCATCATCAGCCAGACCTCCGCGCCCGACCGGTCGGCCGGGCCGCCGCCGGTGTTCGGCAGGCCGCTCACCGGGGCGAGGGTGCCCGCCGGCGTCGGCGTCGGGATCGCCGTCACGTGGTCCGCCGGCGTGGATGTGGGCGCGGATGGAGCGACGGTCTCTCCCGGCGTGGTGGTCCTGGTCGCAGTGGCCGTCCCCACCTCCTGGGAGCCGATCACCAGGTTCAGGGTGACCGCATCCTCGGTCCCGACGGCAACGGTTCGCGCGGCGAGGATCGTCCCGTCCGCCGCGAGCACGCGCACCCGGTGCTCACCGGGCGACACGTTGGAGAAGATGACACCCGATCCACTCGGCAGCCGCAGCATGGCCCGGTCGAGCGAGGCGAGCACGCCGATCGGCTGGCAG
>JBQCJS010000362.1:0-18835 GCA_051952485.1 Thermomicrobiales bacterium
AGACGAGACCCAACGCGATGAGATCGCGAACAAGCTCCTCGAGAAAGCTCGCAAGGAGCTGGGGTTTCCGGCACCATCGGCCAACGCGCGAACGCCCCCGACCATGCATCCCGCGTTCAATACTGACGGCTACGGCCGCACATCGAACAATGTCGTGTCCATCGGTGCCCGAAGAGCCTTGACTGCGCATCCGTCACGTTGGGTATTTGTCAGTTCCTGGCCCGAGTTCTCCTACGAAAATGGGAGCGGAAAAGCCCTCTACTCCCCATCGCGCACGCACTTTCCAACCGCACGCGACGCCATGCGCGCTGTGGAGAGCTACAGCCCGGCTCATGTGGCCATGCTGAAATACGTCATGGCCAAGCACATGGCGAACCACACGGAACAAGCCGCCGGCCCCTACGGCGGCTTCTACCTCGGCGTCGATGAGTTCCTGGAGTTCCGGGGTATTAAGAAACATGTGAACGGCGGGTATCGACCCGAGGATCGGCGTGAGGTGGTGGAGTTGCTCGAAGCACTTCACCATATCGACGTCGCAGGCACTATCGAGGGCTACGAAAAGCAACCGGGCAAACGGGGCAAGAAAATACCGCTCTCTGTCCGCAGCCCGCTGATCGTGGTGTCCCACACCGTCACGCAGCCGAGCATGATCCCTGGAGAGGAACGGACGCTCGCCTGGTATCTCCGCCTAGGTGACTGGTCGGCCGAACTCGAGCGCATCACACCGCAGTTCGCCGTGACGACGCGAGCACTCTTGCAGCTGCACACCCAGAACGATGCGCACGCCTTCAATCTGGGGAATTGCCTCTCCGAGCAATACCGGATCCGAGCACATCAGCGGAGCTGGCAGCAGCCCTATCGGATCCGAACCCTCCTCGCAGACGCGGAGATCGAGGTGGATCGAAAACACGCCGGTCGTTTCCGGGATCGGATAGAGGCTGCGCTCAACGTGCTCACCAATCCCGTGATCATGCAAGGAACCCCCATTATCGAACGATGGGAGTATGTCAGAGTCGTTGAACCGAAGGGGCGAGGCTGGTTCGATGCGTGGCTCGATTGCGGTGTCATCATCACCCCACCGGAGTCATTGATCACGCCATACACCAATATCGCGCGCCCCCGACGCGCCCCGAAACCGAAGCGCCTAGCCGGGTGATCCCACACAAAACCGGGGCGGCATGACAGTCCAGTTGTTCATATTCACTAGTGATTTCGATAAATCCCTAAGGCGAGGTCAGGCATCATGGGTGGCTATGGATCGACACGCTGGCGCTACGAACGGACCCGACAAGAGACAGCCCCGCTGCTCTTCCTCGACGCAAGGGAACTGCGCAAGATGGGGGCATTAGCGCCAGCGGCTCTAGCCTGGCATGAGTGGACCAATAGCCGTGGCGAGTCGTCTGGCTCGCTCCAGACCTACACCCATCGCGACGGTAGCGCCATCACGCTGATCTACCGAACCCGCGATCGCCTCCAGGGAAATGAGGCCTGGGAGGATCGGCGCGAGAGCATCGATCTCGAGGCGACTCCCTGCCAGTACGGGGGTGAACGCCTATGGCTGACCTGCCCTGGCTGCCAAAGTCGCCGGCGTGTGCTGTATTGCGTGGATGGCTGGTTCCGTTGCCGCGTATGCCATGACCTCGCCTATAGCTCGACTCGTGAAGACCCACACGACCGATCAATCCGACGGACACGCGCCCTGCAACACAAATTAGGGGCGACGACCTCCGACGTGTTCGCCCTTCCGAAGAAACCTGCCGGGATGCATTGGGAGACCTACGAGCGGATGGCCATGCAGCTGCATCGGGAGTTCATGTTTCGCCTCGGCATCCACCAAGCAAACACCAGCAAGCTCATTGCCCGGATTGAGCAGTTGGGCACACCCCCAACACCACGCCGGTAAGGCGGTGTCGCACGCTCGATCGCTGACCGAAAACCTCTCAAAACCTACCATTCACGCGCGCGCATGCCCCTGCCAAGACGGGGAACGGCTTCCCAGATGCAACAAAATGCGACACAAATACCGGCCCCTCCGTGTTCCTTCAACCTCACAAAATCTCACACTTTCTGAGGGGTTCCGGGACGAGGCCCCCAGAAATCTATATATCCCCACGTACGTCACACTTCCCGATGCTTTAGCACCCGACAGGGGTGGAGGCCCACCGTCGTCGGGTGCTAACCCCACCGTCGTCGGGTGCTAAATGCTCTGCGATCCCTTGTGCCGCAAGGAGTCCCGTTTCTCTATAAGTACTATCAGTACTACGGCGCAAAACGACACGCTTGGAGCGATCGTTTGCGATCAATACGATGAATTCAGCCTCGGCCGTTGCCCTTACTTGGAGCGATTGCATGCTGACCATCGAACAGACCCCGGAACGCCTCTGGGATGAACCAGAAGACCTCTTCCGCGACGATCCGGAACGTGCTGTCGGCCTGACTGGGTTGGGCGATATCCTGCGGGGTGCTGGCGCTCGGCCCTGGCCGCAGACGCTCGACATCCTGGGCGACTTCCTGCGTGGTGCTCGCGATGCGGCCGCAACAACGCAGCCGTTGCAACCTGCATCCTCGCTTCTGGGAGGCGTGCTCGACGACGTTGCCGATCGCTATCAGCGTCGGCAAGAAACCGGTGAGGATGCCATCGGTCACAGCACTGGTTTCCCTTCCCTCGACAGGATCCTAGGGGGCCTCGACCGGGGGCGTCTCAGCATCATGCTTGCGGCCCCGGGTGCGGGAAAGACGACCTTCAGCAACCAGATGGCCTTCACCGTCGCGGCCGCCGGCCATCCCGTCGTCTATGTCAGTTTCGAGAATTCGGCGAGCGACCTGGTGCTCAAGCAGCTCGCGCGGCTGGCGGGCAAGAGTGCCGGCGACATTCGCCGAGGCAAGGTTCCTCCGGCCGCGCTCGAGGATGCCTATAAGGTTTTCGATCGTGGTGCCGGGCGCCGGCTGTTCTACGTGACGGGCACGACAGGAACGACGGTCGACACCGTGGCGGCCGCACTCGAGCAGTTGCAGCGTGCCTTTCCCGACACCTATCCCCTCGTCGTCGTGGACTTCCTGCAACGGCTCGCGACATCGGCCAGTGTCGTTGGCCGAGGCTCTGGTCTCGACGATATGCGTGGCCGCGTGGGTCTGGTCTCGCAGCAACTCCGCACCCTCGCCCTCGAGAGCGATGCGCATATCTGGGCGATCAGCTCGACGAACCGGGCAGCCTACGACAGCGAGAAAGCGAAGCCGGGACTAGCATCCGCTCGCGAAAGTGGTGATGTCGAGTTCGCGGCCGATCACGTCATCACGCTGGCTCCGGGGCAAGGGGACGGTCTCAGCATGACAACGGATCCGCTCACGCTGGCCGTGGTCAAGAATCGCCACGGCGAAACTGGTGTCGTCAACCTCACCCGCGACAGGATCACATTGCGCCTGGCGGAGACGGAAACGCATGTGAAGGCAACCTATGCCGAGAACGTGCGCACCGGGTGGGCAAGCGCCTAGGCAGGGAGAAACCATGATTCCCGGTGTTCGTGGCTATTACCTCGAACTGCTCGACGGCTGGCAGCTGACGGTTTCCGTCTTGGATGAGGAAACTGTCGCCTGGCTGACAAACGACGGTGTGGACTCGGGGTTCTACGAAATCGCCCTGCCCGGTCACGATCTGATCGATCTCGAGACGCTGGAATATGTGCCTTCGGTCTACTGGGAGCGGATCGATGCGTCCCCGTTGCTGCTCTTCCACGCACCTCGGCTTGATATGCGCCCCTATGTGCTCGAGCCGGCCAGCGGGCGATTTTATCGGGCAGGGGATGGTGGCCATGCGTGAGCATCGGAGTAAGTCCGGGAAGCTGATCTATTACGCTACGCGGTCAGAACTCGAGAGCCTCAAGGGGTATCGGGGAAACGATCGGCGTGGTCGAGCGTGTTGCCCGATTCATGATGGCGACAATCCGACGGCGCTCTCGATTGACTGGGGAACGGGTTGGGCGAGCTGCTTCTCGTGTGGCGATGCCTGGGCGATCCGTGTCGAGGATCATCCCGATGCCTGGAAGGCCGGAAACGACCCGAAGCGATTGCATACAACAAACCCCTCACGGTCCCAGGAAAAGCGCCACAGCGGGGCGCCTAGCGATCCACAAAGCATGTCCCGCAGCCTGGACGACCTACGTGCCGGGCTTTTGCGTGCTGTGACCACGGCTGTCGAGGCGCTCCCGGCATCACCGGGTGCGGTCTATCTCGCAGAGCGGGGGATCCCGCTCGATGTGGCCAGCGAGCTGGGCATCGGCTGGGGCACGCGGGGGGTGCTTGCTAACCGTGTGGTTTTTCCGCTCTCTGGTCCTGACGGCATCCCGACCTCTGCCACAGCCAGGCGGATCCACGAAACCGACAATCGGCGCGATCCCAAGTACCGGACGCTCGAGGGGAAATCTGGCTGTATCAAGACGCTGTTCAACGGCAGGGCGATCGGGCACGCGCGCCATTCTGGACATCCGCTGATCGTTGTTGAGGGGCCGCTCGATGCGGCAGCGTGTGTAGCTGCCGGGCTGCCACTTGTGGTGGCGATTGGATCGACTTCCTACGCCTACCCAGACCATTTCGCTGGTCTCACGACGGTGATTCTGGCCCTTGATGGCGACCAAGCGGGGCAGGACGGCCGCCGTGCGCTCTGGCTCGAGCTTGTGGCTCGCGGCATCGATGTCCTGCTTCTGCCGGCGGATGCGCTTGAGGGATGCAAGGATCTGGGAGAGTACTGGCAGCAATTCCGCACGATGCCTATGCAGCTCGCGGCACGCAGCTACGGTCCCCACCTAGCGGCACTCCGGATTTCCGAGCACGCCGTATCTCCCTCGCCAAGGGTGGATCGTGATGGTGAAGGCGTCATCGAGACAATCGGTGCGGGGCGTTTGCCAAGCCTGGAAGAGCTGCAATGCCGCTCCGAAGAGGCGCGGCGCTATCTCAGTCTGACCCCGGACGACCTCACGGACGACTTGCGATCGGAAGCGGAGACCCTGGCGATCGAGCTAGCGGATGATCTCGATGCGATGGGCGAATTTATGCACGATCTCCTAGGGCGTGAGCATCTGCTCATGGCGGAGGATCGGTGTGCGGCTTGGTACGTGCTTCAATGCGCGGTTGGGCACCATGAGGCCGCCGCGTGATTCAATATTCTGTCAACCTATTGAACTTGGATCACCTGTTACCTAGCATACTGTTATATCTATGCCCCTCTGACCCGGCTGAAATGTAATTTCGTATGGATGACTACCCCAACGAGCCTGGCGATGAGGAATACATCGACCTCGCTCGCCGCCACATCATTGATCTGATCGATCGTGA
Organism: Thermomicrobiales bacterium; assembly: GCA_051952485.1. Lineage (GTDB taxonomy): Bacteria > Chloroflexota > Chloroflexia > Thermomicrobiales > UBA6265 > JASGDN01. Next base: position 5,329 of record JBQCJS010000362.1, read on the forward strand.
GCACGCCGTTGTGTGGCACGAGGTGGAGGCGCGCCTCGCAGAAGTCGCCGTTCCTGGCGCTGAGAAGGGGATCAACCCCCATTTCCTCACCAATGCGCGAAGACAGCTCCTCGATGAGGGTGTGATCGAAGTGGTTACTGCCACCGCTAGAGGTGGACGAGAGATCGCGGTGTACGGGCTACTCGATCGGAGACGCAGGAAAACAGCCTTCGAGCGTGCAGCCGGACGGAAGCGCCTGCTGGAAACACGGTATTTGGGGTGGGCAGGAGGCAGTGTCGAGACCAATGCGATCGGATCTGCCGGCGAGCTGGTGACGCATGTCTCGTTGCAACGGGCCGCCAGCGAGGCCATTGGCTATCGTGTGCTCTCGACGGGCGGGCAGGTAAGACAGCTTTTCGGGGCCAATATCCCAGGGGGGCCTATTGACAACGCGGCCCTCCTGATCGGGGACAACATCGCCGCGCCGCGTATCTTCACGATCATGGTCGAGGTAAAGAACCTCCGACCCTGGCTGTACCCGCCGGCTGTCGAGATCTACCAGCTCCTTCATAAGGCTGCCCAAGTACAGATCCAGCAACCAAACCAGCACATCATGCCGGTCCTGGTAGCTCGTCGCGTCCACTACCTCACGTTTGTCATGGCTAAGCACCTGGGGTTCTTCATCGTGCAGTTCGATGGGTGTGCCCAGCCTATCCGCGAGCTTGAGTTCGTCGATCCTCACTTCGTGGACGAGATCCGCGATGAGCTGGGGTACAACCTGGTGCTCACTGATGGCACCGGCTTTGAACGGATCTACCGTGCGTTTCGCTATACCATCCCCCGCTATGCCCAGCCTACTGCGGAACGATGGGCACGCATGGGGCCAGATCTGGCACCCCACTTCGCCCGCTTGCGAAATAGAAACCTCACAGCGCGGGATCGTGATCAGGCGACAGATCTTCTATACCGGGATGCGGTTCGGATTGCTACACCCCGACCTCGTTGGCGGACGGTGTAGTCCTTGCGACTTTGGGTATCAGCCTCCAAGGGAAACATATCCCGTTGGTTTGGATAGCACAAAAAGTCACACATCCTGCCATGCACGTAGAGAAGCCGTGGTTCCTGCAACCACGGCTTCTCTACGTGCATGGCAGGATGACTAGTTTTGCGGAGTGGCAGGGGCCTCGTCGGTGAGTTCGGATCGAATCGCAGTCAGCTGGTCGATCTCGGCCTGCTGGGCGTCGATAACGGCTTGGGCCGTTTCCTTGATCTCCGGATGCTCCGCCTGCTTCAGCGCGATCTGCGAGACATCGATCGCCATCTGATGGTGTGGGATGACTTGGTCGATGAAGGCCAGATCTGGATCGGACGCCGAGCAGAACGTCGCGACTTGAGTTGCGGCATCCATCTCGTGCATCATCGCGTCCATCGTGCCTACCGGCATGGCCTCCAGCATTGCCATCATGCTGTGCTCGCTGAGGTCCGGCGTGGCGCTGCCGTACCAGGCTTCCCGCCACGCCGCCATCTGGGTCGTCTCCTCGGACTGCGTCGCGATGATGTTCTCCGCCATCTGGATCAGGCGCGGATCGGTAAGGCGGGGCAGCGCCGCTTGCGCCAGCGCGATGATGCTTTCGTGGTGCGGGATCATCATGTCGATATAGAGTTGGTCGAACGGGTAATCGTCTTGATTCATGTCCATGCTGCCATCCATCGTCATCGGCGTGGAGGACATCGAGCTACCCATGCCAGCGGACATGTCGCAGCTCCACGGCGTCCCGGTGGAGGAAGGCGTTGCGGAGGCATGGTCGTGGCCGGACTGGGCGAACCCCGTGGCGGGGGTGAGCAGGACGGATGCGGCAATGCCGATCGTCGCGAGGCTACGGATCGTGATGGCGCGCGTGTTGGCGAAGCGGATCATGTGGTGTCTCCTGTCGAGGCGTGAAGGTTCAGGCGGATGACGCGGCCCGGTCCCTGGGCTGGCCCGTCATCGGCCTAGATCAGGAACACCTGGATCAACGCCCTGCGGACATCCGGCGGCGCGGACTTGCCAGGCTCGGTAAAGACAGTGGACTGGAGGTGTTTGCTCCCGCCCGCTGGCGTGACCGGCATCGGGAGGATCGCGACAACGGACGACGTGAGCGCGATGCCCGGAACCGGATTCGGAGCGCCGATGCGGAGAACCATGCAATGGTCGTGGCCGGATATGGGCATCGACGTCTCCGGCGTAATGACGGCATCGGCCGGGACGATAGCGGTTGTAGAAACCATGTCCTCGTGGTGATGCGATTCCTCGGCCGGGTGCGTCACGTCGTCATAGATGATGTGCCCGGCGTGGGCCATCCAGCCATCGTGCAGCAGAAAGGCCGCGATGAGCACGAGCGCAATGACCGGGCGCGGCAGGTTCATCGCGTGCCTCCGCGCAGGTCGAGACCGCGCAGGGTCTGGGCGTTCAACGCGACGATGATCGTGGAGAGGCTCATCATGATCGCGCCCACGGCGGGATTCAGCACGAGTCCCCACGGGGCGAGCACGCCTGCCGCCAGCGGAATCGCGATCACGTTGTAGCCAGCGGCCCAGGCCAGGTTCTGGATCATCTTGCGGTAACTCGCGGTGGAGAGCGTGCGCACGCCGGAGACGGCACAGGGGTCGCTGCTGGCGAGCACGATGCCTGCCGAGGCGATCGCGACATCGGTACCCGCGCCGATCGCGAGCCCGACATCGGCCTGCGCGAGGGCGGGCGCATCGTTGACGCCATCGCCCACCATCGCGACGGCCTCTCCGCGGTGCTGAATGGCCTGCACCTGCGCCCGCTTGTCCCCCGGCAGCACCTCGGCAAGGACCTCGTCGACGCCGATCTCCTGTCCGACCGCCTCCGCGACCGAGCGGGCATCGCCGGTGATCATCACGACGCGGATACCCTGAGTATGCAGGTCGGCGACGGCCTGCTTCGACTCCGGGCGGACGCGATCCTCCAGTGAGAGCGCCCCGACGATCTGGCCATCGACGACAACGTGCAACACCGCCGCGCCCCGGGCCGTCCAGCCGGACTCCTGCTCCCGGAGCGACGCCGGGACGTCAATCTGGCGTTCGCGCAGCATCGCCGGGCCGCCGACCACGACCTCCCGACCGTCGACCGTAGCGCGCACACCGCGTCCGGCATCGGCGGCGAAGGCGGTCGCCTTCGGGAGCGTGAGCGCCCGGTCCACAGCCGCCCGCACGATGGCGCGGGCGAGTGGGTGCTCGCTATCACCCTCCACGGCGGCGGCAAGGGCCAGGATATCGTCTGCAGTTTCTGTGTCGGAGGCTGGGGCGAGGTTGTGCACGACGTGTGCGCCCTCGGTGAGGGTGCCGGTCTTGTCGAAGAGGACGGTATCGACCGTGCGCATCTTCTCCAGCGCGAGCCGGTCCTTGATGAGGATGCCCTGCTTCGCGGCGACAGCGGTGGAGATGGCGATCACGAGCGGGATGGCGAGTCCCAGCGCATGGGGGCAAGAGATGACGAGCACGGTGACCGTGCGTTCGACCGCCTCGCTGACCGTGCCGACGACGGACCAGACGATGAAGGTGACGATGCCCGCGCCGAGCGCAACGTAGAAGAGGATGGCGGCGAAGCGGTCGGCGAGGGCCTGGGCGTGGGAGCGCGACGATTGCGCCTCCGCGACCATCCGCTGGATACCGGCGAGGGCGGTGTCCTCCCCGAGAGCATCGACCTTCGCGCGGAGGGATGCGCCGCCAACGACCGTCCCGGCGACGATGCGGTCACCAACTCCGCGTTCGACCGGGCGGGATTCGCCGGTGATCATCGATTCGTCGAGTTCGGCACTCCCCTCGGTGATCGTCGCGTCGGCGGGGACACGGGCACCGGGCCGGATGAGGAGGGTATCGCCGACCGTGAGCGCCGAGACGGGGACGGTCTCGGTTGCCCCATTGGCGGTGATGCGTTCGGCCTCGTCCGGGAGGAGCGCGGCGAGGGCATCCAGCGCACCCTGGGCCTGACCGATCGCCTTCATCTCCTGCCAGTGACCGAGCAGCATGACGGTGACGAGCAGCGCAAGCTCCCACCAGAAGTCGAGGTCCAGCCAGCCGAGGGAGGTCGCGAGACTGGCGACCCAGGCGACGACGATGGCGAGCGAGATGAGGAGCATCATGCCGGGCTGGCGGTGCTTCAGCTCGTCGAGGCCGCCTTCGAGGAAGACCTTGCCGCCGTACAGGAAGATGACGGTGCCGAGCACCGGGGCGATCCAGTCGCTTCCGGGGAAGGAGGGCATGGTATAGCTCAGCCAGTGCTGCACCATCTCGCTGTACAGCACGACTGGAATGGAGAGGACCAGACTGAGCCAGAAGCGATCACGGAACGTGGCCGCGTGACCTGCATGGTGGCCACCCGCATGATCGTCGTTCCTATGGTGTCCTTCATGGGTACCGTGGCCCGCCCCATGTGAGGCATGTTCGTGGGGCATGGGTGGCTGACTGTTGAGTGTATCGTCATTCATCTTCATCTCATCGGGCATAGTCGATGTCCAATCACCATCGAGCGTTCCCCTCGCAGACGGACGGTTGGTAAGGGTGGCTTCGACAGCATAACTATTCTCGCTCTGCCATTCTTCAGTCGATCGTTTCTCAATAATACCCCCTAAGGGTATCACTTTATCAGAGTAAAATGTGCGTGCTTGCGACATTGCTGAAGATAACGCATAGACATCTGTCTATGAGTCTGCTAGGCTTGGTGCCATGAAGGATCGAACCATTCGCCTCCGACCGGAGCATTGTTGCGCTGACGTGATCGAGCCTGCAGCCCTGACCGGTGACGATCAGGTGCGGCTCATTGCGACCTTCAAGGCGCTGGGTGATCCCACCCGGATGCAGATCTTCCGGCTGATCGCGGCGCAATCGCAGCCGATCTGTGCCTGCGACATCGTCGATCGTTTCGATGTCTCCCAACCCACGATCGCTCATCACACCAAGATCCTGCGTGAGGCCGGGCTGATCACGTCCACGAAGATTGGCATCTGGGCCTATTACCAGGTCGATCGCGAGGGGGCTGCTCTGCTCGCGTCAATCGCTGATCTCCTGCTCGATTTTCCGGAGGTTGCCGCTGCGGTGGCGTAGCGGGTTCGTCCTGTGCTTAGACATAGACGAGTGTCTATGCAAAGGGAGCTTTCATGGAGCGCACGGCCTATCCCGTTGTCGTGATTGGTGCCGGTCCGGTCGGGCTGGCGGCGGCGGCGCATCTGCTCGATCAGGATCTCGAACCGCTCGTGCTGGAACGTGGTGCGCAGGTCGGGGCGAGCGTCGCATCCTGGGGGCATGTCCGCCTTTTCACCCCCTGGCGCTATGCCACCGATCGTGCGGCTGAGCGGCTGCTCGGGGAAACCGGCTGGCAGGCGCCGGATCCCGAAACGTATCCCACCGGGGCGGAGCTGGTGACACACTACCTGGAACCGCTCGCCCAGCACCCCCGCATGCACCCGTGCATTCGCCTGGGGGCCGAGGTGGTGGGGATCACGCGGGCCGGTCTCGACAAGATGACGACGCCTGGCCGCGAGGATGCCCCGTTCCTCGTCACGATTCGCGATGATGCCGACGAGGAATCCACCGTGCTCGCGCAGGCGGTGATCGACGCCTCCGGCACCTGGACGTGCCCGAACCCGCTTGGGGCGTCGGGGCGGCCGGCGATCGGGGAGCGCGCAGCTCAGGACCGGATCGCCTACGGGATTCCCGATGTGCTGGGATCCGCGCGGGCACGCTACGCCGGCCGGCGCGTGCTGGTGGTCGGGAGCGGGCATTCCGCCTTCAACGTGTTGCTCGATCTCGTGGACCTCGCTGCCGAGGTGCCGGGAACGGAGATCACCTGGGCGATCCGCAAGCCGGCCGCGCAGACGGGTATTCTCTTTGGCGGGGGTATCAATGACGCCCTGCCAGCGCGTGGTGAATTGGGGGCGCGTGTGCGTTCCCTCGTGGAGATCGGACAGCTGCGGATGGTGACGGGGTTGCGCATCGCATCCATCACGGCGACACCGGCCGGTCTCGTGGTCTCCGGAGACGATACCGTGCTCGACCCGGTGGACGAGATCATCGCGGCCACCGGCTTCCGGCCCGATCTCGATCTCTTGGCAGAGGTGCGATTGTCGCTCGATCCGGCGGTGGAGGCTCCCACGGCCCTGGCTCCGCTCATCGATCCCAACGTGCATAGCTGTGGCTCGGTGCCGCCACACGGTGCCATCGAACTGGCCCATCCGGAACGGGATCTCTACGTCGTCGGCATGAAGAGCTACGGCCGTGCCCCGACGTTCCTGCTGCTGACCGGGTACGAGCAGGTGCGCTCCGTGGCGGCGGCGATCGCCGCCGACTGGGATGCCGCGCGTGAGGTGCAGCTCGTGCTGCCGGAGACGGGGGTCTGTTCCTCTTCGGTCGTGCTCGGGGATCGCGGTGTTGCCTGTTGTGGGACGGCCGCAGCATCGGTCGATGACTCCTGTTGCGCGACATCGACCACCACGACGGCCACGACCACCGCATCGAGCGGATCCTCTTGTTGTGGCGAGACGGTGCCCCAGGTGATTTCTCTGAAGACCCTTACCCGTGGAGGGTGTTGCTGAATGGCAGAACTAACGACGGTGGTGCTCGAATCGGTCATTACCTGCCCCCATTGCGGGACGCAAGCGACGGAGACCATGCCAGAGAACGCTTGCCAGGTGCGCTACCAGTGCACCGGATGTGGCGCGATGCTCACACCGCAACCAGGTGACTGCTGCGTCTATTGCTCCTATGGCACGGTGCCGTGCCCACCAATCCAGCGAGAAGGATCCTGTTGTTCATGATCGATGCTGTCTCGACCGCACCCGCGCCCCGGCCGGTTTCGGTGCCTTCCTCCCCACGGCTCGGGGTCATCGACCGCTTCCTGCCCCTCTGGATCGCTTTGGCGATGGTCCTGGGAGTCGGGTTGGGACGCCTGATCCCTAACCTAGGCGAGTGGCTGGATCGCGTGAAAGTGGCCGGCGTCTCGCTGCCAATCGCCATCGGCCTGCTCTGGATGATGTATCCCGTCCTCGCCAAGGTGCGCTATGGCTCCCTCGGCCAGCTGCGGGCTGAGGGCCAACTCTTTGGTCTCTCGATGGTCCTGAACTGGGTGGTCGGGCCGGTGCTCATGTTCGCGCTGGCCTGGCTCTTCCTGCCCGACCTGCCTGCCTATCGCAATGGGCTGATCCTCATCGGCCTCGCACGCTGCATCGCGATGGTCCTGATCTGGAACCAGCTCGCCTGCGGGGATGGCGAGGTTGCGGCCGTGCTCGTGGCGATCAACTCGGTCTTCCAGATCGTGATGTACTCGGTGCTGGGCTGGCTCTTCCTGACCGCGATCCCCAGCTGGTTCGGGGCCCCCACCACGAGTCTCGACGTCTCGATGGGCGAGATCGCGCTCAGCGTGGCGATCTTCCTCGGTATCCCGCTCCTTGCCGGCGCCCTGACGCGCGTGCTGCTGGTGCGGAAGCGCGGGGAAGCCTGGTATGACGGCACGTTCATCCCCCGCATCGGCCCGACGGCACTGCTGGGACTGCTCTACACCATCGTCATCATGTTCGCGATGCAGGGGGATCGCATCGTTGATGTGCCCCTCGATGTCATCCGGATTGCCATTCCCCTCGTCGTCTATTTCCTCGTCATGTTCACGGTGGCGTTCGGGCTGGCCTGGAAGAGCGGCCTCCCCTACGAGCGCACGGCGGCGGTGGCCTTCACGGCTGCCGGCAACAACTTCGAGCTGGCGATCGCCGTGGCCGTCGGTGTCTTCGGCATCGCGTCCGGGGAGGCATTGGCTGGGGTGGTCGGCCCCCTGATCGAGGTGCCCGTGCTGATTGCGCTGGTCTATGTCTCGCTCTGGTTGCGGGACCGCCTCTTCCCGTCAGCGTCCCCCGATACATCCCCTGAGCCGACGATCGCATGAGGAATGGGAACGGTATGTATTCGAGCAATCACCTGAACGATCGAAGCGCCTTTCAGCAGATCGAGCTGATGGTGCAACGTGAGGCACGGGACCGCTGTCCGGTGGGATGTTGCTCCCTGTCGGTGGCGCTCGAACCCTGTGTGTATGACATCGTTTCGAATCTGTGGCAATCGAGCCGCATCACGGCATTCATCCCGGTGCTGGCCCTGCGACAAGTCGGGGATTGCATTCGCGCCGGAACCTGTGGTCCGAGAGATAGACGATGACCACCGAGACAAGGATCGCGATCTTCGGGGATCTCCACGGAAACCAGGCGGCGACGGAAACGGTGCTCGCAGCGATCGATCGCGGGCACCCCGACGCGGTGTATTGCCTGGGCGACCTGGTGGGATACGGGGCGCGGCCGAACGAGACGATCGACCTGGTGCGATCGCGCGCGATCCCCACGATCATGGGCAATTATGACGACGGCGTTGGCTTCGATCGCGATGACTGCGGGTGTGCCTACCGTGATGCCGGCGAGCGAGAACGTGGACAGCAGTCGCTGATGTGGACACGGGCGGTGGTGACGGATGACCGGAAGGCCTGGCTCCGTACCCTGGTTCCCGAGATCCGATTTACGGTCAACGGGGTGCGCGTCCGGCTCGTGCACGGCAGTCCGCGCCGCATGAACGAGTACCTGTTCGAGGATCGGGAACCTGCCTCCCTGGCCCGGATCGCAGCGGTGGCCGATGACGATGTGCTGGTCTTCGGGCACACCCACAAACCCTGGACCCGCGACATCGACGGCGTGCGTTTCGTGAACGCCGGCAGTGTCGGCAAACCGAAGGACAGCGATCCGCGCGCCGGCTGGCTGCTCCTGGCGATCGATGGGTTGGGAAACGTTGCGACGACAATGCAGCGGGTGCCCTATGACATCGCGAGCATGGCCACGGCGATCCGGGAGGCTGATGGCTTGCCGGATGCGTTCGCGCAGGACATCGAGACGGGGGGAGCATGAGCCACGCGATCACCACACGACCAGCCCAGGAGGGCGACGCGGCCGCGATTGCCACGATCTATAACGCTGGCATCCGGGAACGCATCGCCACCTACGAAACCGTCGAACGCTCCGCTGCTGATCGGGCTGCCTGGCTTCGCGAGCACGATCCACGCTACCCGGTGCTGGTGGCCGTGCAGGATGGCGTGGTCGTTGGCTGGGCCGGGGCAGACGCCTATCGATCGCGGGCCTGTTACGCCGGGGTGGCCGAGTTCTCAATCTATATCGATCCGGGGCATCGTGGCGAGGGGATCGGGCGGATCCTGCTTACAGCCCTGATCGACGCGAGTCGGGAGGCCGGTCTCTGGAAACTGCTCTCACGCATCTTCGTCGAGAACACCGCGAGCCGTGCCCTCTGCCAACGCTGTGGGTTCCGGGAGGTGGGGATCTACGAACGGCATGCCCAGCTCGATGGCGTCTGGCGTGATGTGGTGATCGTGGAGCGGCTGATTCCGGAGAACCAAGCGTGACGACCACAACGAAACCACGCCTCACCGCCCAGCAGGCGCAAATCGAGCGGACCTACCGCAACGTGATCACGCTCTTCCTGGCTGGCCGGCTCGGGAATTTCTCACACCAACGGCACGTTCACGTCGCCAATATCCTCTGGCATCTGCCGTACGGTCGCGAACTAATGCACCTGGGGCTGCAGGTGATGGCCTATCGCAATTTCGTCCCTGACAAATACAGCCCCGAGATCACCGATCGGGAATGGGCGAAACTCGATGGCACGCTCCCCGATCCGGCGGTCTTTGCCGACGTGCCTGGCGGTGCCGACGGGCGGGCGTGATCGAAAATATCGACACACATAGGCTTACACACGATCGCATTTCTGGAGTTTTATGACCCGCTTACGCGCGAGCAGTGACGGGATCCCAGCGAGCCGGGCTTCCGGATCATCCCGCAAAGAACGCACGCAAGCGTGCGAGCCATGAGGGAGCCTGCTCCTGCTCCCCAGCTGTCGGAGGGGCTTCCTGCGAAACGGGGGGTGTGGTGATCCGCGCGATCGTCTCGGCCTGGGTGGCGATGATCTCATGCAAACGTGCGATCTCCTCTACCCGCGCATCGAGATCCTGTTTCAGCGTGGCCACCAACTCCACGGTCGCCGGATCCGGCATCTGCATGATGTGCGGACCATAAACGGGGGTCACTTCGCTCCTGGGCGATCCCAGGGCCTCTGAGGGGCTATCCGTCGATTTCGATGATTTCGCAGGATCGGGCAACGGCACAAGCCAGCGAAACCCCTGCGGCGTCATTTCCCGGCGTGTGTCCAACTCTTTCCGCTTGATGCGACGCCGGATGGTATCCACGCTGACGCCATAAGCCTCGGCAGCCTGCGTAAGCGGCGCCCAGGTCCGCATGTCTGCATCCTGCATATCTTCATCACGCCCATCCTGCCCCACAATTCCCTCTCCCTGCCTACGCCGTGCATGACTTCGGTGCCGATGTCGCAACGCCTAGGCATTGCCCCTAGAGGTCCTGAAGCAACAGCCCGATCCTCGCGTTGGCGGCCTCCTGCTCTTCCCGCGCCTTCCTGACTGCCTGAGACGTGGCCTCGGGATTGTCTCCATGAAAAGCGTTGCGTGCCTGCCTCTGGAATTCCTCGACACGGTGCCGGACCTCCGGATCTGCTATGGCCGGAATAAGCATGCGAAGCGTAGCCTCGCCCTGATCGGCCAGATCCTCGAATTCCTGCGGAGGCAACTGCTGTGGCCACCCGTTGCTGCGCGCGAATTGCTCCGGGTGCAGACTCATGACCTGAGCGGCCGCGAGCTTTCCCGCACCCCACCGCACGAGGCTGAGGTTCAACTGCTCCATTGCACCCTGAACCCGTGTCAGGATTTCCCGTTGCGTATCCCGACGCCGGAGCGATTCCTCCCGATCCACCTGGCGTGCCTCTTTCGCACGCTCTTGGCGGCCCTGAAACCAATGCGTGGCAGCCGGCCCAACAATAGCCGCAAGCACACCACCACCGATGAGCACGATGGCGATAATGCCACCGATTGCTGCCCAGTCCACCAATCTCACCGCCTACGCTGATGCCTAGGTCATGCCTAGGCAATCCGACGCTAACACACATTAGAATAGTGTATAATGATGTCAACTGAACAGGGCGGCATGGACATAGGCACAGGGTATGCAGCATGGGTGTAGCAGCGGGGCAAGGCATCGAGCACAGTGTCATCGTCAGTGAGACGAGCACCCTCCCTGCTGTGTCTGACACTTCCCGATCCTGGGCGAGCATCGTCCTTGCCTGGGCGGAAGAGTTGCGCCAGCGCACCGGCAGCAAGCGCACTCCGGTGGAATATGTTCGCTATGCCGAGCATTTCCGGGTTGCTCTCGCGAGTACCGGGCGAACCCTAGCTGATGCAACACCGGCGGATGCCCATGCGTTTGCCTATGCTGCTCTGCCTGACCGGCGCCGGGGAGGGCAGCCGGGGAAGCCCCCTGGCCCAGCGAGTGTGAATGTCCGCCTCGCTGCCCTTCGCTCGCTCTACGATTTCGCACGTCGCATGGGAATCTCCACCACGAACCCGGCCGACGCTGATCACGTCAAGCGTCCCCAGCTACCGACACCCCAGCCGAAGGATCTTTCCCCCGAGCAGATCCGCGCCCTCATGGATGCGACACCGGACACCATCACCGGCCAGCGTGACCGCGCGGCGATCCTGGTCTTCGTCCTCACAGGGCTACGCCGTGCCGAGCTGCTCGCCCTGACGGCTGGCGACCTCTCGGATGATGCCGACGTGCCGATGTACCGCGTTCGGGCCAAGGGAGGGAAGGTGCGACGACGCGAGCTACCGGCACCGGCATGGGAAGCGATCCGCGCCTATCTCGCGGCCGATGGGCGACCGCTCGAGACGCTCGACACCGATGCCCGCATCTTCCCGATCAGCGCGACCACCCTCTATGACAACCTGCGGCGATATGGCCGACGAATCGGCCGGGATGACCTCACGGTGCATACCCTACGGCACTCTGCCGCCAAGCTCCGGCGTCGAGCGGGAGCGTCGATCGAAGACGTGCAGGCATTGCTAGGGCATGCCAGCATCGCCACCACGGCGCGCTACCTCGCGCAGCTCGAGGGCCAGCGAGACTCTGGCTGGCAAGCCGCAGCGGTGTTGCTGGGCACCAGTGAGTGAGGGAAAGCATGCTCATGGATGATCAGCAACCCCATGGATCAAATCCGAAGACCATCACCCGGCAATGTACGGCGACCTCGAAACGATCGGGGGAACGGTGCCGCAAGCCGGCCATGCGCGGCCGCACGGTCTGCCTGGCCCACGGCGGCCGTACCCCACGCGGGGAAGCGTCACCACATTTCAAGACGGGGCGATACAGCCGATCGCTACCGGGGCATCTGGCAGCAACATATGAGCAGGCACTCGCGGATCCCCGGCTCCTGTCCCTGCGTGACGACATCGCCCTCACGGATGTCATGATCAACGAGCAGCTCTCCCAGCTTAGTGAGGATGGGCCGACTCCGTCCGATCGTGCGATCTGGCACGAGGTATGCCGGCTCATCGGGCAGCGTCGGCGCCTGGTTGAATCCGAGGTACGGCACATGGTGCTTGCTCGCGAAATGCTGACAGCGGAGGAGGCGATGGCGATGGCCCGCGCACTCTGCGACATCGTGCTCCGTCACACACCCGATCCCACGGCCCGCACAGCGATCATCGAAGAGATCTCCGCCCTCATCGACACGAATACCCCAGAACTCCCGATAGGAGCGCGGCACTATGGCTGACATCCCGTTCTGGAAGCACGACGACGATGCCGATCTGACCAACGAGATTCCGGATGACCAGGCCGACGACGATTCCCCGATCACCATTGGCGAGCACACCTTCCATTGGCAGGAAGGGATAGCTGCCGACGTCCATTTGCAGGATGACGACGGCAACGAGGTGGGACGGGTATTCATCCCCTACGACCCCGACAACCAGCCAAGCGAAGCGGACATGCTCGCGGAAGCCAATCAGTATTTCCGCGACATGGCCTACATGCGGTCCATCGTGAGTGAGGACGCCATCGCCGATATGGTGAAGGTCCTGCTCGGACAGGAACGGGGCGATGGGGGACAGTCGCTTAGCGAGGAAATGATCGCCGGCGTCGTTGGGGCACTTGCTGGCACGGCCAAATTCACAGTCACCGCCGACGGCGACGATGAGGCGCTTACCCCTGAGCAATGCGAGGCACTCGCTGCCGAGGCTGCCCGCATCTTCGATGATCGGTTCCTGCCCGAGATCACGCGCGAAATGGCCGGCCTGCCGACCGAAGATGACCTCACGTTCTGGCAGCAATTTGCCCGCGAGATCATCGCAACAGCGACCCTCCATGCTCGCGATGTCGTGATGGAAGAGATTGGCGGCCGCGAGGCGATGGCTGCGCTCGAGAGCAAGGCCTCCGATGATTTCGAGCGCCGGGTATTCGAGGTCTACAATACCGGCCCTTTCCTCGCCGGCTCCATGCTCAATCTCACACGGACCTGGACACTGACCCTCGCAGAGTTCACGGCTAGCGCCATTACCCATGTGTTTGAAGACGAGACC
>JBQCJS010000363.1:0-2919 GCA_051952485.1 Thermomicrobiales bacterium
GGACCTCGCCCCGCGCGCCCGGCTCCATCATCCAGACCGCCGGGTACTTCATCGTCACCTTCGAGCCGAGGTTGCCATCGACCCATTCCATCGTCGCGTCCTTGTAGGCGGCCGCGCGCTTGGTGACGAGGTTGTAGACGTTCTTCGACCAGTTCTGGATCGTGGTGTAGCGGACGCGCGCACCCTCCTGCACCACGATCTCGACCACGGCCGAGTGGAGGCTGTCCGTGGAGTACGTCGGGGCCGTGCAGCCCTCGACGTAGTGGACGTAGCTGCCCGGCGCCGCGATGATCAGCGTCCGCTCGAACTGGCCCATGTTCTCCGCGTTGATGCGGAAGTAGGCCTGCAGCGGCACCTCGACGCGCACGCCCTCCGGCACGTAGACGAACGATCCGCCCGACCAGACCGCCGAATTCAGCGCGGCGAACTTGTTGTCGGCATAGGGGATGATCGAGCCGAAGTACTGCTTCACCAGGTCCGGGTACTCGCGGAGCGCGCCATCCATGTCGAGGAAGATCACGCCCTGCTGCTCGAGATCCTCGCGCAGGGAGTGGTAGATCACCTCGGACTCGTACTGCGCGCCGACCCCGGCGAGGAACTTCCGTTCCGCCTCGGGAATGCCCAGCTTCTCGAAGGTGTCCTTGATGTAGGCCGGCACCTCGTCCCACGTCTTGCCCTGCTCGGCGGCGGGCTTGATGTAGTAGTAGATGTCGTCGAAATCGATCTCCTTGATCGCGTCGCTACCCCAGTTCGGCATGGGGCGCTTCTCGAAGTGATCGAGCGACTTGAGGCGGAATTCCCGCATCCAGTCCGGCTCGTTCTTCATGTAGGAGATCTCTTCGACGACCTTGCGGGTGAGGCCCTTCTTGGACTTGAAGACATAGTCCTCTTCGTCGTGGAACCCGTACTTGTAGTCGCCGATCTCAACCTGTGCCTTGGCAACCATGCAGGTGTGCTCCTTGTTCCTCGGAATGATCGGAGCGGGAACTCCGCCGGGCCGACACGAGATCGACCCCTGCGAACGGCCGGTGCCTGCCCACATACGGGGCAGGACATCCGGCTCGTCTCGCACCCTAGGACGCGGGCGAGGCGAACTCGGCCAGCAACTGCTCGTAGCCCTTCGACTCGAGTTCGAGCGCCAGCTCCGGGCCACCGCTCTGCACGATCCGGCCCTCGATCATGATGTGGACGTAGTTCGGCTTGATGTAGTTCAGCAGCCGCTGGTAGTGCGTGATGAGCAGGAAGCCCATCTCCGGGCCGGCCAGCGCGTTCACGCCCTCGGAGACGACGCGCAGCGCGTCGATGTCGAGGCCGGAGTCGGTCTCGTCGAGGATCGCCAGCGTCGGCTCCAGCAGGGCCAGCTGCAGGATCTCGGCGCGCTTCTTCTCGCCGCCGGAGAAGCCTTCGTTCAGGTAGCGGGTCGCGAACGACTCGTCCATCTTCAGGATCTGCATCTTCTCGCGCATCAGGCGCCGGAATTCGCGCGGGGTGATGCCGCCGCCCTCGATCCCGGCCCGCTCCGCCCGCGCCTTGCGGACGTTGGTGACCACCATGCGCAGGAAGTTCGCCATCGAGACGCCGGGGATAACGGTCGGGTACTGGAAGGCGAGGAAGATGCCGATCTGGGCACGCTCGTCCGGCTCCATCTCCAGCACGTCTTCACCGAAGAAGCGAGCCGATCCCTCCGTCACCTCGTAGACCGGATTCCCGGCGAGGACATTGGCGAGGGTGCTCTTGCCGGAGCCGTTCGGCCCCATGATCGCGTGAATCTCACCCTTGTTGATGGTGAGGTTGACGCCCTTCAGGATTTCCTTTTCCTCGATGCTGGCGTGGAGATTCTCGATCTCGAACATCGGAACGTCGTTGGTCGTGGTCTCGGCCATGGGGAACTGCAACCCTCTCCTGATTCGACGAATGCCCGCCCGCCTGTGGCAGGCGGCACCCCGCGACGATTCTCCGCCGGCGCACACGCCCGGCTGATGGCTGGTGTGAACGGATCTGGAACGGAATCCGCGATCCTTGTCCGTGACGCCTGGCGGGCGACGGACGAGGCGTCAGGACGCGGCTGCCACGGCGGCTTCCATCGGATCGTCCGCCGCTTCGCGCTCGACCGCCACCTGGCAGGCCGGGCAGAGGCCGTTGAAGACCGTGTGATGGCTGGTGACGGCGAAGCCGCTCTGGTCCGCCGCGACATGCTCCGCCAACAGTGCCACCGGCACCTCGACATCGGCGATGATGCCGCAGCGATTGCAGTGGACGTGATCGTGGCGATCGGTCCGCTTGTCGAAGCGACTCGCCTGGTCGGCGAAGGTCAGCTCCTGGATCAGCTCGTGCTCGGCGAGCAGGTGCAGCGTACGGTAGACCGTGCCGTAGGCGATGGTCGGATAGCGGCGACGCACCCGTTCGAAGATCTCGCCCGCCGTGAGATGTCCGTCGGCGGCCTCGACCTCCGCGAGGATGACAGCCCGCTGCGTCGTATTGCGATAGGTGCCCCGTGCTCCTTCGGCAACCATGTGAAGCGTCCTTTTCCTCAGAACTCCGGCAAACACGCCCATTCGCCGCTGGCGTCGTCGGCAGGAGGGGAATCACCCTACTGCGAATGAGTCTCGTTTACACCAGGCAAGTATACCATGCGGCTCGGTCGGGTATGCCTGCGCCCACCCTCAGCCCTTGACCAGAGGATACCATCATATCCGATCAATGTCATCGGATATGACCCTACAGATGAGACTCATTCTTCAGGATACGGTATTCATACCATATGCCTCAGGATTCGCGCCGGGCGGGCCAGCCATCGCGCATGACAAGGGCCAGGACATCGCGTCCTGGCCTTGCCGTCGCGGTCTCACACGGGGCTCCTGCCGCACCACCACACCCGGGCATGCTCCCGGGCAGCCGGCGAGTGGGCATCCTCCACCG
>JBQCJS010000364.1:0-6487 GCA_051952485.1 Thermomicrobiales bacterium
ACCGTGCCTGCCCGCGACCTCGTCCGCTTCATCGACGCGCTGCGGGCGGGTCTCCTCGTCGGGGAGACGGGTCGCGAGCTGCTGCTGCGCCCGCACGTCCTCGCGGCTGAGCCGACCGAACGCGATCCATTTCGGCAGGAGTACGGATTCGGCTTCGAGTTCCTGCTGAACGAGTCCGGTGCGATCGTGACGATGCAGAAGGACGGCATCAACGCGGGCGTCGCCTCGATCCTCGCCCACTATCCGCAGACGAATACGACGGTCGCCATCCTGGCGAACCAGGACTGCAACGTGTGGGCGATGCAGCGGGACCTGCGTGCGATCCTCGCCTTCCGGGATGCGCCGGCATGAAGAGGCCAGCCTCGCTCTCCCTCACCCTGCCGTTGCCGCCGGGTGTGAACAACCAGTACGTGACGGTGGGCAAGCGACGGGTGCTGAGCAAGCCGGCGCAGGCGTTCAAGCGGGACGTGACGAAGCTGCTTGCAGGGATGCGCGAGCGTGGCCAGCTGGACCCGGCGATCGAGCAGGCGTTCGGCGCCTCGCTGATCGGCGCGTACTTCACCTTCTACTTCGAGACGCCCATGCGGCGGGACCTCGACGGCGGGCTGAAGATCGCGCTGGACGCGCTGGGGAAGGGCCTCGGCTTCGACGACCGCTCCGTGGTGGACATGCATCTGACCAAGCAGATCGACCCGCTCCATCCACGGCTGGAGGTGGAACTGGAGACGATCGTCGACTGGACCTTCGACAAGGAATATGTCTACCTCGGCGAACCCGGTCGCGAGGACGCGGACGCCCCCGCCGAGTGATCGCCTATGCCTCGTCCGGCCATGGCTCGATGTCATCCCACCCGACGATGTAGGCCTCGGTCCGTCGGGTCACGATATCGGGCTCACCCAATGTGCCCTCGCCCCGGCGGAAGACGCGCAGGATGGGCGCCTTGCCGTCCGGCGCGGCGAGTTCGGGCGAGACATCCGGATCCTCCATGACGTCCTGCGCGAACATGACGTCCGGATCATTGAGAGCAGAGAGAATGGTCTTGGGCGGGTTGGCGACCATGAGGCTCACCTCTTTCGCAACAGGAACTCGTCAACATAGACAGAGAACTTGGTCTTGAGTTCAACCTCGGTCAGCGTAAAGACCTGATTGTACGGCGGTCCAACACCGAGCCACACCTTATGATACTCCTGACCTTTGGGATCGATATAGTCGATATGTGCCTCACCATGCGCGCTATCAAATCTCACCACCGGCAGCCACCTGTCGTCCAGACAATGTTCAAGCTGGAGGGTGAACTGCTCGATACCCCCCTGACGGTTGAACCGTGCCCGGCTCCGAATACGGGTTCTATCATCGAGATAGTTGAACCAAGCCCGCTCATCCATGGAGAGCACACCCTGTCTGACTCGGTGAATCCTCTCTGCCTACTATCTCACAGATACCCGTCAATCCGAGGACCAGGAGGCGTTCCCGACAAGGACGCTGACTGCGACGCCCCATCACGGACGCACGACACAACCCCCGGGTACGACTCGGCCAACGACAACCGGAATTGTCTGCTCGTATCTCCGCTCGGGTAGAATGACCGGAACAGCCGCCGGAGAGCGTCCTCGCCCCGGTACCCGCACCCCCGCACGGTCATCGCCGACCCTGGCCCGGTCTCCTTTCCACCACCACCCCACGGAGTGTTCCCCTCGTGTCGACATCCCCTACCGACCTCGCGTCCGTCCCCGAGACCGTACCCACCGCGTCCGATTCCGGCGTCGATGAGGCGCAGATCGCCGAAAGCGCCCATCTCCTCGCCGACGCCGGGGCCAATGGCAAGCCGGTGGATGCTGTCGCCATCCTCGACTTCGGCTCCCAGTACAGCCAGCTCATCACCCGCCGCATCCGCGAGATCGGCATCTACGGCGAACTCCTCCACCACGATGTGACGTGGGACGAGATCGCGGCGCTCGATCCGAAGGCGGTCATCCTTTCCGGCGGCCCGGCCAGCGTCTATGCCGAGGGCGCGCCGCAGCTCCCGGCCTGGGTGCTGGAACGCGACCTTCCGGTGCTGGGCATCTGCTACGGCTCCAACCTGCTCGCCTACAACCTGCCCGGCGGCGAGGTCGCCCCCGCCAATCGCCGCGAGTACGGCCCCGCCACGCTGGACATCGTGCCGGACGCGACGGAATCGGCCCTCTTCGCGAACCTGCCATCCCGCATCGATGTCTGGATGAGCCACGGCGATCACATCGCCAAGGCGCCGGACGGCTTCGAGGTCATCGGCACCTCGGGCAACTCGCCCGTCGCGGCGATGGCGAAGGGCAAGCTGGTCGGCATCCAGTTCCACCCGGAGGTGCAGCACACGCCGCAGGGCGCCGACATTCTCCGCAACTTCCTGGTCGATATCGCCGGGATCGACCCCGGGTGGTCGCCGGAGTCGTTCATCGACGCCTCCATCCAGGAGATCCGCGAGAAGGTCGGTGATGGCCGCGTGCTGCTCGCCCTCAGCGGTGGCGTCGATTCGTCCGTGGCAGCCGCCCTGCTGCACAAGGCGATCGGCGACCAGCTGACGCCCGTCTTCGTGAACAACGGCCTGCTGCGGCAGGGTGAGGCGGAGCTCGTGCGGGAGGTCTTTGCCCGCGCATTTGGCATGCAGCTCGTCTACGTCGATGCGACGGACCGCTTCCTCGACAAGCTGAGCGGCGTCTCCGATCCGGAAGAGAAGCGGAAGATCATCGGCGAGACCTTCATCCGCGTCTTCGAGGCGGAGGCCGAGAAGGCCGGTCCCTTCGAGTTCCTGGCCCAGGGCACGCTCTATCCGGACGTGATCGAGAGCACCACCAAGGACACGAAGGCCGCCGCCAAGATCAAGACCCACCACAACGTCGGCGGCCTGCCGGACGACATGCAGTTCGGCCTCGTGGAACCGCTGAAGTTCCTCTTCAAGGACGAGGTGCGCAACGTCGGGCGGGCGCTCGGCCTTCCGGACGAGATCGTGGAGCGCCAGCCCTTCCCCGGTCCCGGCCTTGCCGTGCGGATCATGAGCGAGATCACGCGGGAGGATCTCGACCTCCTCCGCCCCGCCGACGCGATCGTGCGCGAGGAGATCGAGGCCGCCGGGCTGAACAAGGAGGTCTGGCAGTACTTCGCCGTCCTCCTGCCCGTCCGCTCGACCGGCGTGATGGGTGACTACCGGACGTATGCCCGCGTCTGCGCCGTGCGGGCCGTCTCCAGCCAGGACGCGATGACGGCGGACTGGGCGCGCCTGCCCTACGACGTGCTGGCGCGGATCAGCAACCGGATCGTGAACGAGGTGAACGGTATCACCCGCGTCGTGCTGGACATCACCTCGAAGCCGCCCGCCACCATCGAGTGGGAGTAGGCGAGGACGAGGCGATGAGCGGGGAGAGTGGTGAGGCGGGGGGAACGTCCCTCACTGCTCACTCCTCTCCCCTCTCACCTCCCGACCAGGGCGGCTCGATCTACTGGAAGCGCAACCTCTACGTCGCGTTCTTCGGCGTCTGCGCGAACATCATCGCCCTCAGCCTCGTCATCCCGTTCCTCCCCATCTATGTCGAAGACCTGGGAGTCACCGGTCACGCCAAGATCTCGCAGTGGTCCGGCGTCGCCTACGGCATTACGTACTTCATGGCGGCGATCGTCTCGCCGATCTGGGGCATGCTCGCGGACCGGCGTGGGCGGAAGCTGATCCTGCTCCGCGCCAGCTTCGGGATCACGATCGTGATGATCCTGCTCTCGCTGGTGCAGAACGTCCAGCAACTCGTCCTGCTCCGCGCCATCGCGGGCATCCTGGGAGGATACGCGGCGGCGGCCACGATCCTGGTGGCGACCCAGGCGCCACGCAACAAGGCGGGCTGGGCGCTCGGCCTGCTCTCGTCGGGCATCATGGCCGGGAACCTGATCGGCCCGGTGGCGGGTGGCGCCCTGCAACCGATCCTCGGCGTGCGCGGCACCTTCCGCATCTCGGCGGCGCTGATCTTCCTCGCCTTCATCCTCACCGCGACGCTGATCAAGGAGGAAGTCCGCCCGCCCTCGACCGTCGAGAGCCGCCGCGCCGCGAAGGTCTCCTGGTCGGCGATCCCGAACCGGCCGCTGGTCCTCGCCATGATCCTCACCGCCTTCCTGGTGCTGGTGGCGAACATGTCGATCGAGCCGATCCTGACCCTCTTCATCGGCCAGCTCGTCGATGATGCCTCGCGGATCGCGCTGATGGCAGGCATCGTCATCTCGGCGACAGCGCTCGGCAGCATGCTCGCGGCGCCGGTGATCGGGCGGCTGGGCGACCGCATCGGCGCGCAACGGGTCGTGATCGGCAGCCTGGTCGCAGGGGCGCTGCTCCTGGTCCCGCAGGCGTTCGTGACGAGCGAATGGCAACTGGTCGGCCTCCGCTTCGTGATGGGCCTTGCGCTCGCAGGGCTCCTGCCCTCGGTGACGAGCGTGCTGCGGCTCAGCGTGCCGGACGCGATGGCGGGGTCGATCCTCGGGGTGGCCACCTCGGCGCAATTCGCCGGACAGGTCGCGGGACCGCTGGTCGGCGGGTTCGTGGGCGGTCATTTCGGGATGGAGTGGGTCTTCCTGATCACCAGCGGCTGCCTGCTGGTGGGCGCGATCGTGAACCTGGGCGTCCTTCGGCGCGGCTAGTGCGTCCGATCCCTCAGGCCCGCAGGAAAGCGCCCGCCACGGCTCGCCAAACGACGCGTTGCGTTTGGGGGACGGAGGTCGTACGATCAGGTCTCGGGTTTCGCGCCTCCGGTCCGCCGGACGCGATCCCTGCGCGTTCGCCACGCTCGGCCGGCACCATGCTGGCGGCGTCGTCCGTCCATCGTCATCACCATATCCACTGGCCCATGTCCATGCGCATCCGCACCTACTCCCATGCCCAGCGCGTCCAGACTGCCTACTACTCCCGCCAGATCTCGGCGGGCACGAATGTCAGCGACCCCTTCACGATCGACCCCGTTCGCCGGTCCGCGACGGTCGTCACGGTCTGCCTGGCGATCATTCTCTCGGCGATCGTGACGAACGGCGACATCGGCACGGCCATCCTGCTCTCCGTCGGCTGGCTCGCGGCGATCGGACTGATCTTCTGCGTGCCAATCCTGATCTGGAGCTCGATCGAGGAAGCGGTCGCCATCGTCCGCCGTCGCATCCATCCGCCGCTGGAGGACCTGGACCTGCCGCCTCGCGTGCTGCACATCCTGCACCGGCATGGCTTCGAGACGATCGTCGCGGTCGATCGCGCCGACGATGCCCTGTTGCTGACGCTCGCCAACATGGACCTGCGCGACCTCCAGCAGATCCGGCGGGCCATCTCGCTCTGGAAGTACGCGCGCTGGCAGGAACAGGGATTCCCGGCCTCCGGGATGCCGTAGCGTCGGGTCCCGCCCAGAGGTATCGCTGGCGCCCGGGATGGTTTGCCTGTTCAATGGCGGAGACCGATAGACGTCTTTCGCGCGGACAGGTACGCGCCGCATCGCCTTGGGGAGGTCCCGTTATGCAGCCCGCCATCTTCGACATGGTCTTTCCGCGTCCCACCTTCGCGGAGCGGATGCAGGCCGTCGCCGGGGCCGGATTCTCGGCTTTCCAGTTCGATTTCGCGGCGGTCGGGCTCGACTCGATGCCGACCGCGATCCCGGACGCGACCCTTTCGGAGATCCGAGACGGGGCGGCTGCGGCTGGCCTCACGATCGCGGGAATCGGCGGCACCTGGAACATGATCCATCCCGATCCCACCCTGCGGGCGGAAGGCATGGCATCGCTCCGCGCGATCGCCGGAGCCTGCGCGCCGCTCGGGACGCGCATCGTCACGCTCTCGACCGGGACGCGCGACGCCGCGAACATGTGGCGGCGGCATCCGGACAACGACACTCCGGAGGCGTGGGCCGATCTGCTCACCGCGATGCGGGAGGCCCTCGCCATCGCGGATGAGCACGACATCCTGCTGGCGTTCGAGCCGGAACCGGCGAACGTGGCGAAGAATGCGCAGGCGGCGCGAGAGCTGCTGGACACCCTGGCGCATCCCCGCCTGAAGATCTGCTTCGATGCGGCGAACATCGCGGCGAGCGACCTCTCCCGCGATCCGCTGGTGGTGATCCGGGAGGCGCTGGAACTGCTGGGGTCGGAGGTCGTGATCGCCCACGGCAAGGATATCGATGCCGAAGGGCGTTTCTGCCCGGCAGGTACGGGTGTCGTCCCCTGGCCGGAGACGGTCGCGGCGCTCGACGCGGCGGGATTCGACGGCGCGATGGTGCTGCATTCGCTGAGTGAGGCCGACGTGCCCCTGGCGAAGGCCGTGATGGGCTTCGCGTAGGCGACGGCCAGCCGACCGTGTTCCCAGGATGTGGGCCCACGCCGTGCGCTCCTCAATCAGGCGTCATGCAGGGGGGACGTCACCGGCGTCGTAATTCGTGTTCCGAGCACGACTCCGTAGCCGCGAGGGGTGATCCCTGCAGGGATTGGCGCGACCAGTGATCGCCCT
>JBQCJS010000365.1:0-3398 GCA_051952485.1 Thermomicrobiales bacterium
ATCGCCCCGACGTCTACGCCAGCCTGAACGCCCCGGAGATCGCCCCCAGCCGGCTCGTCTACGACGCTGCGACGAAGACGATCGAGCACCGTGACGGCCCGATCGACTACCTGGTGGTGGGCAGCGGTCCGGGCGGCGCGACGGTGGCCAACCAGCTCCAGGCCGCGGGCAAGCGTGTGGTGCTGATCGAGAAGGGGCCGTTTGTCGTGTGGGGGTCAATGACGACGCGCAGCTATCCCCGCCTGATGTACAAGCAGGACCAGGCAGCGACGGCCGACAACGCGATCATCATCCGCAGCGGCGAGACGCTCGGCGGCGGTTCCACCGTGAACATCGACCTCGCCTTCTCCCCGCTCGAAGCGACGGTCCAGGACCGAATCAATGCGTGGATCGCCGATGGGCTGATGGACGAGGCCTATTCGACGGAGCACCTGGCGACCGCCTACGACTGGGTCCGGAAGACGATCGGCACCCGCACCCTGTCCGAGAGCGAACTGAACAACGACAACAAGGCGCTCTGGGACGGCGCATCGGCCTATGGCGTCGACCCGTCGCTCTACCACCTCAACCGGTTCCCGGTCGGGGACTCGCCGTCGCCCGTCGATGACAAGCTGGACGCCGCGCGGCAGCTCATCTACCCCGCGATCGCGGACAGCCGGAATCCCCTCGGCATCATCTCCGACGCCATCGTGGACGAGATCCTGTTCGACGACAGCGGCCTGCGGGCGACAGGGGTCCGGCTGCACACAACCCCGCCCTGGACCGAGTACGGCAACACCGTGGTGGACGCCTCCAAGCTCGGCATCGATCCCGGCGTGTCTGTCACCGTCGCTGCCGATGCCGTCGTCCTGTCCGCGGGCACCATCGGCACCACCCGCATCCTGCTCAACACGGCCACGGCGAACCCCGCTGTCGCGAACCCGGCGATCGGGCGCGGCCTCATCCTCCATCCGTCGTTCCCGCTCCTCGGCCTGTTCGATCACACCATCAACCTGCTCGACGGGCTCGACAGCGCGACCTTCTGCGCGTCCTTCGGCGTCACGCCCGGCTTCATCTACGAGACGATGGGCGGTCTCCCCGCGTACGGCGCCGTCCTCATCCCGGGCAGCGGCAAGCAGATCTACGACGAGCTGGTGAAGTTCAACGACTATGTCGGTTTCGGCTGCATGCTGGTCGATACGCCGTCGGAGGACAACCGGGTGGTGCTCGACGAGAGTGGCGACACGGTGCTTGAGTACACGCTCAGCGATGCGGACAAGGACCGGTTCAGGATCGGGGTCGCGATCGGCATTCGCATGATGTTCCTCGCGGGCGCGAAGAAGGTCATCATCCCGACCAACGAGAACGTGCTGGGACTGCCCGACTTCGACCCGATGGTGGGGGCGTTCCTGACCGATATCTCCCAGGCTGACGCGGTGGAGCGCGCGATCGAGTTCGTGCCGAACCGCACCGTCCTCACCTCGGCACATCTCCAGGCCACGAACAAGATGGGAACGAAGGGCAAGGGCGTCGTATCCCTGAACCATCGGCTCTGGGCCGCGAACGGGGAGGAGGTCCCGAACGTGTACGTGATGGACAGCAGCATCTTCCCGACCTCGGTGGGCGCCAACCCCATGCAGTCGCTCTACTCGATCGCCAGGATCTTCTCCGAGCGGCTGATCGCCGGCATCCCGGCCTGATCCTGATGGTCTCGCTGGGGCGGACAGCGTCCCGTCGCCCCGGCAGCCCTCCCCGCCGAGTCCTCACCCTGCGCCAATCCCCGCCGATTCGGGATGTTCCGATTCGGCGGGGCTGGATATACTGTGCGCGCTCGTCCAGGAGACCCACCCTACCCGTCATGAAAGGCGGCCCATGCGCGCGTACATCCTCTCCATCGGTTCCGAACTGCTGCTCGGTCACATCACCGATACGAACGCCACCTATCTCTCCCAGCACCTCGCCGCCAATGGCATCGAGCTCATCCACGTGACCTCGACCGGCGATGACCTTCCCGAACTGGTCGATACCATCCGGAGCGCCCTCACGAAGGCCGATGTCGTCATCTGCTCCGGTGGCATCGGCCCCACCGATGACGACCTCACCCGGGAGGCCATCGCCGAGGTCGTCGGAGAGACGCCATCCGTCGACCCCGACCTCCTCGAGCAGCTGAAGGCCTTCTTCGCCAATCGCGGCGCGGCGATGCCCGCCCGCAACGCGAAGCAGGCGTGGACCATCCCTTCCGCCGAAGTGCTCCCGAACCCGGTCGGCACGGCGCCGGGGTGGTTCGTCACGATCGATGGAGAATCGCCCAGGTACATCGTCACGATGCCGGGCGTTCCGCGCGAGATGTTCCGGATGTGGATCGAGCAGGCGATGCCCCGCATTCTCGAACGCGCCGGCAACCATGTCATCGACACGCTGATCATCAAGACCATCGGGATCGGGGAGTCGGCGGCCGAACAGGAGCTCCATGACCTGATCGTGGCGGGAGATACGATCGTCGCGACCTATGCCAAGGACGACGGCGTGCACATCATGGTCTCGGCCATCGGGGACGATCCGGCCGAGGCGCGTGCCCGCCGTGACCGGGCGGAGGCCGAGGTCGACCGGCTCCTGGGACAGTACCGGTGGGGATCGGACCTCGACACGCTGGAGCGGGTGCTGACCTCGTCGCTCCAGCAACGGGGGAAGCGGCTGGCGATCGTGGAGCGCGGCACCGGCGGTGCGTTCGCGGGCCTGCTCGCGCGCGATCTCGTCTCGCAGCAGATCCTGGCCCGGGGCACGACGCTGCCCTTCGACCCGTCCCTGACGGAGGAGGCCGCAGCGGCACAGGCGGAAGCGGACGCCATCGCGGCCTGCGAGGGTGAGGGGGTGATCGGGGTGGGCATCGCCTTCACCGGCGAGCCGGGTGATACCGGCGTGCTGCTCGGCAAGGTGGCGCTCGCCGTCTCGGAGGACGGCAAGACGGCCCGCCTGCTGCCAACGTCCAGCCAGCGGGCGACCCTCGATGAGGTGCATCGCCGGTCGGCCCTCCATGCGGTCGACATGCTGCGCCGTGAGTTCGCGTAGGACGATTGCGGCCATGTGAACGGAAAGGACCGGGGAGCGCACATGTGTCGCTCTCCGGTCCTTCGCTTTGGTCCTGCCTCAATGCCGTCGTTCAGCCATCCGTCCGGGCGTCGTTCCACGATGCCAGCAGGGCGCGTTGACGGTCGAGCATGGCGGCCCGGTCCGCGTCGTCATGGTCGTCCCACCCGAGCAGGTGCAGCAGTCCGTGGACGACCAGGAAGCGCAATTCCTCCAGCAGACCCCAACCGCCATCGGTCGCCTGGGCCGCCGCCGTGTCGACCGAGATCACGATGTCCCCGCCATGGGCGTCCCCGGCCTCCTCGTCGCCGAACGCCCAGTCGCCGCCCTCG
>JBQCJS010000366.1:0-6715 GCA_051952485.1 Thermomicrobiales bacterium
TGGCCGGGGCTGGACCAGCCGCCGGAACCCACCGACTGGACCGCCTCGCGCGAACGCCTCGCTGCCCTCGGCTACCCGGTCGGGTTGCCGCTCCGCCTGGTCGCCGATGAGCGCGACGGCTCGTCGGCCAATGCCGCCGTGCTGATCCAGGAACAGCTCTCCTACATCGGGATCGCGATCACGCTCGACCTGCTGGACGAGCAGGCCCTCCGGCGCACGCTGGCGAACCGCGATTACGACCTCTTCATCACCTACACCCCGGCCTGGCTGGACCCGCACGAGCTGGTGCGCCCGCTCCTGCACACCGATGGCCCGGACAACCTGATGGGCTACAGCAACTCGCTCGTCGATCGCCTGATCGACCGCGCGATTACCGCCGACGACCACGCATCCCGCGCGGATGCCTACCAGCGCATCCAGCAGGTGCTGCTGGTGGAAGTGCCGCTCATCGTGCTCTTCTTCCCGAATTACTACGATGCCATGACATCCCGGCTGCACGACTACGGGTGGTATCCTCCCGTGCGGGCGCTGGGGATGCGCACGGCGTGGCTGGGCGCCAGCTCGCCATCATCCTGATCGCGCCGGCCGTGGGACGCCGCCGAGCCTGGCGGTCCGCACGCATCGGCCGAAACGTGGCACCATAGCAGGCAACACGACCCGTCGTTCGCTCGTATCGGGACTCTCCCGATTCACACGCAGGAGCCCTCCGTGTCCCTCGGAAGTTCGACGCTCGTCCGTCGCGGACTCGTCACCCTCACGGCTGCCGCCGTCCTCACCTCGTCGCTCCTCGGCGTCGCCAGCAATGCCCTCGCGCAGGATTCGACGCCCGCCGGGTCCCCGTCGTCGTCGCCGGTCGCCTCCCCGGCCGCATCGCCCGCCGCCGTCACCGGCACCCCGGTTGATGTCGCCGGCTGCTGGCCCGATGCAAGCGTCGGCAAGTGGATGAGCATGGCCGATGGCTACACGATCTTCGAGCAGTGGTCCACGCCGCCGCAGATGGTGATCGATCCGGCCGGGCATTACACGGCGATCATCCACACGACCGCCGGGGACATCACCGTGCAGCTGCTCGCCAGCGATGCGCCGGTGACGGTGAACAACTTCATCTGCCTGGCCGGTCACGGCTTCTACGACAAGACGAAGTTCCACCGCATCATCGCCGGATTCGTGATCCAGGGCGGCGACCCGACCGGGAACGGCACCGGCGGCCCGGGCTACCAGTTCGCCGACGAGCTGCCGGGCGATGGCCTCGATTACACCGCCGGAACGCTGGCGATGGCGAACGCGGGCGCGAACACGAATGGCAGCCAGTGGTTCATCACCCTGGCGGACCTCTCCGGCCGGCTGCCGAAGAACTACACGATCTTCGGCAAGGTGATCGGCGGGATGGACATCGTGACGGCGCTCGGCAACACGCCGGTCACGACCTCGGCGACGGGTGAGGCGTCCGCGCCGACGCAGCCAGTCGGTATCACCGGCGTGACGGTGGTGCAGAACCCGTAAGGGCTACCACCACCACTGCCGAACTTCGCATACAAGATCGCATCCCCCGGAACACGCAGGTGTTCCGGGGGATGCGGCGTTTCGGGGCCGTCGGCGGCGACGGGACGAGGGGCGGGACCGGGCAGGGGTGCCGGATTGGGGAACGGGGCACGAAACCGGCCCGCGGGACGGGGCGTTCATGGCACAGTCGACCGGACGCCGACGTTCGCTGCCATCACGCATCGCATTCCAACCCCGGAGGGCCACCCGTGGGAATCATCTTTGCCATCATCGTGCTCATCCTCACGTTCGTCCTTGCCGCCTTCGCCCGCGCTCACGACCATGTCGAGGTGGAGATCTCCGACGCGGAGTTCTTCCCCACCGAACGGCCCTGACGGGCGTCCCGGCTTCCGAAACCCCACACGTCCGCGTCCGGCGACATCCCATTACGGCGGAACCGGCTCCCATTGTGGGAGCCGGTTATTCGTCCGCTGCTCGCCCGGGTCTCCGCATGAGGCGGGACCGCCCACCGAGTGCTCCGCCTCTCCTTGTATGGCATTCGCTACGAGGGTAACGCACAACGAGGATTCGCCCTACGAAGCGGTTCGACCGGATTGCCGGGCGATTCGTTCGAACGTAGGGCAGCCCTTGGTGAGCTGCCGAGCCGTCGGCAGAAGCCTCGGCAGCCTGGAAGCTCCGCGCCTGCCAGTCCCCGGAATGTGCCTCCCGGCGTTCCGCCCTACTGAACTGTCCAAGCTAACCTAGCATTGCGCTGAGATCTCGGCGAACCACAAGGGTTCGCCCTACGAACGACCGAATCGCCTGGCAGTCCAGCCGTTTGTGGGGGCCGCCTTCATGGCGGCCCGACCAAGCAGGAACAGGACAAGTTAGGCGTTCCGCCCTACGCAATCCAGCGGCGGAGGAAGCCCGGATACGCCTCGTCTCGCACATCGTCACGCCGCCTCTTCCGGATGGCGTGCCCGCCGGCCAGCGCGAACGCCGCCAGCATCGCGACGGCCGCGATCCCGGTGATGAGCAGGCCGATCGTCACCTCACGCGGCTCGTACCGGAAGACGACCGTATGCTCCCCGGCTGGCAAGGCCACGCCCCGCAACGCACCGTTGGTCTTCAGCACCGGCGTCTTCTCACCATCGACGTAGGCGTTCCAGCCCTTGTCGTAGACCTCGCTGAGGACGAGCAGGCCAGGCGCGTTCAAGGTCGCCTGCACCGTGATCGCCTCGGGCTCGGACGAGGCGACGGTCGCGGTGTCCGCCGCACTCCCGGCTGGGAGCGCCGACACGGCCGGGATCGGGCCGTCCACGAACGCGACCGTGTGCCCATCGGCCTTCCCGGCGGCGAGCAAGGCGACTCCGGCTCCGCTGTCGTTCGGCTTCACCTCGTGGACGATCCAGGCGCGGCTGTAGGCGCGCGGGTTCTCGTAGATCACCACCTCGGCATCGCGGTAGACCTCCTTGCGATCCTTCGCGATGGCCTGCACATCGGCGCGATCGGCGGGGAGGGTGGCGTCCACCACGATGTAGCGCACGTTCAGCATGTCCAGCAGCGGGGATTGCGCGCCGCTCCAGATCAGGTCGAGGTAGTGGTAGTTCTGCGACTGGCCGTTCAGCGCCAGGATGTAATCGGCGTAGGCCTTGAGCTGGAGCGGGTTGTAGCCCTGCGTCTGTTCCAGGCCCAGCCGGAAGGGACGGCCGTTCGTCATGATCGCCATGATCGGCGGCCACAGGCGGCGGTCCGGATAGGTGAAGTTCCCCTCGTTCTCGTAGTAGCGACCACCATAGCCGACGTACCGGAAGGGTGGCTGCGTCGCCTGCTGCTCCTGGAGGAACTCGGCGCCGGTACCCGGCTCGGTGCGGGCGAGGTTGCGGGCGATCGCCGCCTGCGTGACCGGGTTGCTGGACCACATCAACTGCGCGGTGGGGTCGGGTTGGAGGTTGAACTGGGCATCGACGATGTTCCGGCCGGCAGGGAACCAGAAGGCCATCACCACGACCAGGCAGGAGAGCGCCTGGACCACCCGGACCGACGAGATGCCCTCCCACGTGGCACGCACCGGCAGCGCCATGATCGCTACCACCACCGCCGTCGTGACTGCCGCCGCGAGATAGGGGCTCCAGCCGATCCAAATCCCGCGCGAGGACATCCAGGCTCCGGCCGCGACCACCACGCCGAAGGGAACCAGCGCCACCGGGACCAATCGGGCGCGGCCCCGCCGGTCCAGCACGCCCTGGAACCCCACTCCGGCGAGCATGGCGATCCCGGGCGCCATCAGCCAGGTGATCCGTCCGGGACTATGGACGTGCATCCCCTCGAAGAGCGGCAACTGGTTGAAGATCCAGAGAAAGGGCGGTGTCCCCATCGCCAGCAGGAAGATCATCGCCGTCACCCCGGCGAAATACGATGCGGCATAGCGCCGGCCAACCAGCAGGACGGCGACGATGCCCAGGATCGCCGCGACCCCGCCGAGGTTCGACCCCTGCATGGCGTAGGCATCCTGGAAGAGGACCTGCACGAGCCAGTGGAACGGCACGAACGGCGTGTCGGAGGCGCCCGTCATCCCCTCGTAGGTGCCACCGGGATTGGTCGAGGCCGCGTTGAAGGCGAGCCGGGGCA
Organism: Thermomicrobiales bacterium; assembly: GCA_051952485.1. GTDB lineage: Bacteria > Chloroflexota > Chloroflexia > Thermomicrobiales > UBA6265 > JASGDN01. The sequence continues at coordinate 4,114 of JBQCJS010000366.1, forward strand.
GGAGTCCCGCCGCCGCCAGCGCGAACCCGGTCCCGAACGCCCCTGCACCGACAATGCCCGTCTCGACCACGCGCCGGAGCCAGGGCAGGTCGTCGTTCGGGCCGGTGACGAGTCCGCGATAGAGGACCCAGGCGCCCACGATCAGGAGGGCGTTGTACATCCCCTGTCCCAGCCAGGCCGCGCACAACTGGCTGATCGCGATCCCGGCGAGGAAGACCGACGCGAGGCGATAGCGCCAGTCCCGCGCCCGGAAGGCGAGTTCCACCCCGAGCCAGGCGAGCGGAATCCAGGTGTTCGTCTGCGCGCCGACGGTGCAGCAATCGGTCTGCGTGTAGAGGAACGGGCCGAACTCGAAGAGCGTGGCCGCCAGCATCGCGGCCATCGCGCCGAGACCGAGCACGCGCGAGAGGACATAGGTGGAGATGCCTGCGACCACGAGCTGGATGAGGATGTAGAGCTTCATCCCGGTGGTGACGGAGGCGATGGAGAACGCCAGCATCGCGGGGAAATACATCCAGCCCGATTCCGGGTCGCCGGCGAAGGGCGATCCGCTGAAGAGGTGCGGATTCCACAGTGGCAGCTCGAACGCCGAGAGCCGGTCCCCGAGATAGCCGTACCACGGCACGAAGAAGGAGAGGAGGTCGTGGCGGCTGAGCCAGTTGTCATACGTGAAGCGATGCCAGCAGACGATGAAGGTGAAGAGGGCCAGCACGGAGATGGCGAAGAGATCGAAACTGTGGCGTGCGACCCAGGAATCCTGGCGGAGCGAAGATTCGTCAGGGCGGGCGGTGCGTCCCGGCGTCATGCGTGTCGTTTCCTCCCCAAGGCTGGCGACCGGGCGCTGCGCACACCGGAGATGCATCCCCAGTATCGTGTACGCAGCCCCGCGCGTGCAGGATGACCGTCCGTGCCCGCGCCCGGCTTTCCGGCATCGCTTCCGTGCATCGGCGACAATGGAGCCTGCCGGGCAGCATCCGAGCCCGCCATTCCCACGTCGCCCAGCCCTCGATACAGGACGCTCCACCCCCATGCCCACCCGCAGCCGTCGCCCCAATCGAACGCCCCGCACCCCGGCGAAACGAACGCCGTCCGAATCATCACCACGAGGGGAGCGGAGTTCCAGCGCCAACGGGCCATCGCGCGCGTCGCGTGACGCCTCCCGACCCCGCCGCGAACGCCCCGTCGCCACCGACACGCCCCGCTCGGCGCCGCTGCTGACGAAGGCCGCCCGTGTGAAGGGACCGGTCTACTTCGGTCACGTGGTGCCAGGACTGGAACGGCTGGCCGCCCGGGAACTCGGGGAGGTCCTGGACGGGGCCGAGATGATCGAGACGCTGAAGCAGTTCGACGACCGCACGAGCCTTCTCCTCTTCGGCTATGGCGGCGATGCGACGGACCTGCTCGACCTGACGCTCTTCGAGGATGTCTTCGTCCTGGTGGTGGACCGGTCAGGAATCGGCGGGGAACGCGCCGCCCTGAAGACGATCGCCGGCCTCATCGCCGGCCCGTCCCTCGACGAGGCGTTTAGGACCGTGAACCCGCTCCGGCCCGGCAACCGGCGCAAGCCCACCTTCCGCGCGATCGCCCGCATGGCCGGCGACCACGCCTACCGCCGGACCGACCTGCGCGCGACGGTCGAGAAGGCGATCGGGGAGCGCCATCCGGACTGGGCGATGACCGACCCCGCCCGCATCGAGGTCTGGACCCAACTGGTCGGGGATCGCCTGGTCTCGGGCATCCGCCTCTCCGACGAGTCGATGCGCCAGCGCACCTACAAGCTGGCGAACCTGCCGGCCTCGCTCAAGCCCACGATCGCCCGCGCGATGGCGCTGCTGACGAAGCCGCAGGACGACGATTTCTTCCTCGATCCGATGTGCGGCGGCGGCACGATCCTGATCGAACGGGCGCACGTCGGCCGCTACGCGCGGCTGGAGGGCGGCGACATCGAGCACGCGGCGGTGCAGGCCACGCTGGAGAACGTCGGCACGCGATACAAGCCGATCGAGATCCGGGAGTGGGACGCGCGGTCATTGCCGTTCGCGGATGGGGAGATCAGCGCCATCGTCTGCAACCTGCCGTTCGGCAAGCAGGTCGGCACGCGCGAGGGCAACCAGAAGCTCTATCCGAAGCTGCTGGACGAATGGATGCGCGTGCTGAAGCCGGGAGGCCGGATGGTGCTGCTGACGAGCGAGGGACGCCTCCTGCGAAACCTGGCGAAGGACCGCCCGGGGCTCGTCTCCGAGCAGATCCTGCATGTGGTGGTGCGCGGCCTGCCAGCAGAGATCTTCGTGCTCCTCCGCGTCCCGGACGCCGCCTGACCTGCCATCACCCTCCGGTTCTGTCAGCCTGGTTCACCATGACGCGTCCAGGGCCTCTGAAAGGGCGCCCGTCTGCCACCCGCGGCTTCGGCGTCCTCTCGTAGACGCGGCCCTTGTGGCCGCATGATGTGGCAGGCAATCACCCCGCCCTCGAAACAGGTCCCACGCAGCCCCGGCGACCACAAGGGTCGCGTCTCCGGAAGGGCGACGATACGTCGGGCTGGGCCACCGGCGGTCCACCGGGACAGAAAGACGCCGGGCGGAGATGCGATCTCTGCCCGGCG
>JBQCJS010000367.1:0-3276 GCA_051952485.1 Thermomicrobiales bacterium
CGGGCGTGGAGCGAGGGCAGGGCGCTGGCCGTGGAGGATGCCATTGCCGCATCGCGCGCGGTGCTGCAGGAGTCGGAGGAACCGATGGACGCGCTCTCGCCACGGGAGCGCGAGGTGCTGGAGCTGATGATGGACGGCGCCTCCGACGAGGAGATCGCGAACGTCCTGTTCATCTCCCGGCGGACCGCCTCGAAGCACGTCGCCTCGATCCTGGAGAAGCTGGGCGCCTCGAACCGCACGGCGGCCGTCTCCCTTGCGATCCGCAGGGGGGTGGTGTAGCGTCGCCGGTGGCGATCCCGTCCGGGACCGCCATGCTTCGGGACCCAGGGGGAGCGCGTGCAGACATTCGAGTTGATCGTCGCCCTGCTGGCGATTGTGGTGGCGCTGGTCTGGATCTCGGACCGGTTTCACGTCCCCTATCCGATGGTGCTGATGGCCGGGGGGCTCGTCCTCGCCATCGCGCCGTGGGCGCCGGACCTGGAACTGGAACCGGAGATCGTGCTGGTGGTCTTCCTGCCCCCGATCCTGTTCCAGGCGGCCCAGCTCACCTCCCTCCGCGACTTCAAGCACAACTTCAGCGCCATCTCGCGGCTCGCCTTCGGGCTCGTCATCCTGACGGCGGCCGTGGTGGCGGTGGTCGCCCACCTGGTGATCCCGGGCATCGGCTGGGCCGCGGCCTTCACGCTCGGCGCGATCGTGTCGCCGCCGGACGCCGTGGCCGCGACGGCGATCTTCCAGCGCCTGGGGGTGCCCCGCCGGATCGTGACGATCCTGGAGGGCGAGAGCCTGATCAACGACGCCAGCGCCATCGTCCTCTACACCTTCGCCGTGGCGGCAGTGGTCACCGGCAGCTTCTCGATGGCCGATGCGCTGGTGGAATTCGTGGTCGTCGTAGTGGTCGGGCTCATCGTCGGGGCGGTGGTCGGGCGGGTGATGGGCCGGGTGATCATGATCCTCGGCGATCCGTCGCTGATCACCGTGATGACCCTGGTGATCCCGGCCGCGACGTATGTCCTGGCGGAGCAGCTTGGCGGATCGGGCGTGCTCGCGGTCGTCACGGCGGGGTTGGTCCACGGGTATACGCAGTCGTTCACGATGTCACCCGATGCCCGGCTGCGCAGCAACGCCGTGTGGGACCTGATGACGGTCGCCGTCAACGGCTTCGTCTTCCTGCTCATCGGGTTCGAGCTGGGGGCGTTGCGGGAATCGTTGTCGCGCCAGCGGATCTGGGAACTCACCTGGCATGCCGTGGTGGTCTTCATCACGCTGGTGATCGTCCGCTTCGCGTGGGTCTATGGCGGGCGGCTGCTCCCGGCCCGCCGGGACGGTCGCGTGCGGGTAGCCGGGTTCGACCCGCGCGAGACCTTCGTCATCGCCTGGTCCGGGCTGCGGGGCGTCGTCTCGCTGGCGACCGCCCTGGCGTTGCCGCTCCTGACGGACGATGGGGCGCCGTTCGATCACCGGGAGGAGATCATCCTGATCTCGGCCGGCGTGATCGTGTTCAGCATGTACGGGCTTGGCCTGCCGTTGCCGTGGATCGTGCGCCGCCTCGATTTCGCGGAGGACACCAACGTGGCCGAGGAACGCCAGCTGGCGCAGCGGGTGATCCGGCAGGCGATGATGGATCGCATGCGGCAGCGGATGACCGAGAGCCCAGAGTTCGCGGAGCAGTTCGGGCCGATGGTCGCGGAGATGGACAAGCGCTTCGAGGACCAGCGGCAGCAGGAAGCCGCGTGGCAGGAGAGCGAGGACGACGAGTCCCTCCAGGCCCGGACCCTGATGCTCGGGTTCATGAAGGACGGCATCGATGCCTCGCGGGAGGCACTGCTCACGTTGCGGCGCGATGGCGAGATCAGCGACGAGGTCGCGCGCGAGATGGAACAGACGCTCGACTTCCAGGCGATGCAGTTCGCGCTCGGTGGGTAGGGGCGTTCGCCCGGGCGTTCGTGGCGCCGGTGTGATACCTTACGAAAGGTAACCTATTCGGGGCGCTCCACCCGGTCGCTCCCTTGCTCATCACTGGAGACACTCCCATGCGCATCCAATTGATCGAAGATACCGTCTGCCCGTGGTGCCGGATCGGCAGCCACAACCTGGACGAGGCGATCTCCGAGTGGAAGAAGACCCACGACGAGGAGATCGTGATCGAATACCTGCCCTACCTGCTCGATCCGGTGGAACCGGGCAGCAAGGAGAACTTCCGCCAGCGCTTCGAGGAGCGGAAGGGAATTCCCGCTGCCCAGATCGACCAGATGTTCCAGCGCGTGACCGATGTCGGCAGGCAGGTCGGCATCCGCTTCGATTTCGCCAAGGTCGAGATCGCGGTGGACACCGTGCCGGGACACGAGCTGATCGCCCTGGTGCCGGAGACGAAGAAGGCCGCCGTGATCGAGACGATCATGAAGGCCTACTTCGAGGAGGGCAAGGACATCGGCGAGGACGAGGTGCTGCTGCAGGCGGCGCGCGACGCTGGCGTGACGGCTGAGGAGATCGCCAGTTTCGAGCCGATCTTCCGCTCCCACGTCACGCGGGAAGCGATCCTCGGCGTGATCGCCGACGTGCAGCGGGCGGGCATCACCGGGGTGCCGTTCTTCATCATCGATGGCAAGCTGGCCGTCTCCGGAGCCCAGCCGCCGGCGACCTTCCTCGGCGCATTCGAGCAGGCCGCGCAGATCGACGCCGCGCCGGTCCAGTAGTCGTTCACCGGCGTTCGGCCAATTCCATACATTGTGATCCGGGAGCAGCCATGCGGCTGCTCCCGGTTCGTGTTTCCTGGCGGCGTGTCCGCGTGAAATGGGCAATCCTACGCATAGGATCGCGCCGATCCTGCTCCTACCCTGAAACGCAGTCGGGATATCGGAAAACCGGGCGGCCCGTGTCCTCACGCAAGGTCCGCCTGTGGAGTCATGCGGAATCGGGCAGGGTGCCGGCGTATGTCCGGCAGGGAGCCAGGGCGGATGGGAGCGGTGTCGATCTACCTCGCGGGTCTGCTGTTGGGACTCGGCCTGATCTTTCCGATCGGGCCGCTCAACCTCTTCGTGGTGGGGCAGGGGCTGCGGCTGGGGATGCCGCGCGCCCTCTCGACCGTCGTGCTGGTGGGCCTCAACGACACCGTGATGATCGCCGCAGGGGCGCTGCTGGGCACCGTCGCGGCGACGGCCGTGACAGGTCTGCGCCTGCCCCTGCTCCTGCTCGGCGCGACGTACCTGACCTGGCTTGGCATACGGGCATTGCGGGCGAAGACCTCCGCGCTGGAGGCGGTCCACCCGGCTCCGC
>JBQCJS010000368.1:0-2445 GCA_051952485.1 Thermomicrobiales bacterium
TGGAGATGGTCGAAGACCACGAGGGAATCGGCGAGATGATACCGGCCCTCGGGATACCCCAGGCCCGGTCCCTTGGCGAGGCCAACCCGGGGTTCGAAACGGCGGACCGCCTCGTAGCCGAGGTAGCCGACGATCCCGCCGGTGAAGCGCGGAAGGTTCGGATCGCGTTCCGCCTGGTAGTCCTCGAGGAGCTCGCCAAGGGCCGTGAGCGGATCGGCATAGGGCACGACGGTCGTTCCGTCGGCGCTCTCCACGCTCATCTCGCCGTCGCTGAGGACCACGTCCGGGTATGCCCCGGCGCCGATGAACGAATAGCGCGCGATGCGGACGCCGCCTTCGATCGATTCGAGCAGGAAGCCCGGAAGTGTGGCGCCCTCGCTCAGCTTCAGGTAGACGGAGACGGGCGTTTCCAGATCGGCGAGGAGTTCGCGGTAGATGGGAACCATCCGCGTGGCGGGGCCGCTCGCGGCGGCGATCGCCTGGACGGCCTCGAACGAGGGAGCGATCCCGGTGGGTGACGGGCGAACGGGCTGCGAAGCGAGACCAACGTGAGCGACCATGACGCGATTCCAACCTTCCGTGCGCACTGCGAGGACGACAAAAAACCCCCATCCCTGGAAAGGGACGGAGGCTGAAGCCTGCCGCGGTGCCACCCTCATTGGCGATGCCGGGGGCATCACCCACTCAAACCGTACGGGTCCACGCGGACCGATACGAGGCTCCTGCTAACGGGGGAGACACCGTTGCCGTCTACTCCGCGTCACCGCGTTTCGGGGCACAGCTCCCGGATCCATTCGGCACCCATCTCACGCCGGGCTTTCACCTTCTCCGGCTCGCTACGATCGATGTGGCGGTGCGTACTCGTTCCGTTCATCGCTGTTGCTCTTGGGTTGTTGGCTGCACAGTACTGCCCGCCGCATTCCGGTGTCAAGCGCCGTGCGGCGAGTTTCCCAGCGCGGGGCTCCGTGATAGGCTGCGCGCGGAAACGATGGAGCCGGTTTCGACGGCTCCCATACGCAAGGAGCGAGAGCGAACGATGGAACAGCAGCAGAAGGATTTCCTCACCCGGCTCATCACCGCCCCCGGCCCCTCGGGTTTCGAGGAGCGCCCCTCGGGGATCTGGCGCGAGGAAGCCGGGACCTTCGCGGACGAGATCGAATGGGATGTACTCGGGAACTCCTACGCCCGCCTCAGTCAGGATGGCGGCCCGAAGGTGGTGATCGAGGGTCACATCGACGAGATCGGGTTCATCATCACCTACATCGATGACGACGGGTTCGTCTGGTTCGACAAGATCGGCGGCTGGGACGACCAGGTGGTCGTCGGGCAGCGGATCGTCGTCTCCGGGGCGGAAGGGGACGTCCAGGGCGTGATCGGGAAGAAGGCCGCGCACCTACTGACTCCCGCCGACCGCGAGAAGGTGACGCAGGTCAAGGACATGTGGATCGACATCGGGGCGAAGGACCGCGCCGAGGCTGAGGCCAGGGTCGCCGTCGGGGACGCGGCGGTGGTCGATGTCTCGCCCCTCGCGCTGACCGACGACCTGTGGGTGTCGCGCAGCATGGACAACCGCGTCGGGGCGTTCGTGGCGCTCGAGGCGTTGCGCCTCCTGGCGAAGGATCGACCGGTGGCGGATGTCTATGCCGTCGCGGCCACCCAGGAGGAGATCGGCCTCGTCGGGGCGACGACGACCTCCCACCTGCACGCCCCGTTCGTGGGGATCGCCATCGATGTGACCCACGCCACCGATTACCCGGGCGCCAACCCGAAGGCGGACAACAAGATCGCCCTCGGCGGTGGCCCGGTGCTGACACGCGGCGCGGCGATCAATCCCGCCGTGTTCACGGGCCTGCGCGACGCGGCGAAGCGTCTGGATATCCCCTTCGCGGTCCAGGCGGCAGGGAACCGTACCGCCACGGACGCCGATGCATTCACGCGATCCGGCGCTGGCGTCGCGGCTGGCCTCGTCTCGATCCCGAACCGCTACATGCACAGCCCCAACGAGGTGATCAGCCTCGCTGACCTCGACGCGGCGGCGGCCGTGATCGCCGAATTCGTGCGCACGATCACGCCGGAGAGCGACTTCCGCCGATAGAGTAGTGAGGACCGGGACGTGAGGAGTGAGGGGACTCTACCGGAGCCGTGCGATCCCAGAGGTCGCTTCCGGATACCCTCACTTCTCTCGCCTCACTTCTGGCAGGTGGGGCAGAAGTAGGTGCCACGCTGACCGACGCGGGTCTTCAGGATCGGCGTGCCGCAGGTGAAGCACGGCTCCCCTTCTCGACCGTGGACGGCGGGGAAGTTGTCGATCGGATACGCCTTCGAATGGATGATCTTCGCGCCACCTTGCTTGATCCCTTCCTCCAGGGACCACGGGACGAAGCGCAGGATCGCTTCGCGCTCCGCCGCGCTGAGCGAGTTCGCCGGTCGCGCCGGGTGGACCTT
>JBQCJS010000369.1:0-5416 GCA_051952485.1 Thermomicrobiales bacterium
CGACGAGCATTCCGGCAACACCTACTGGTTCGACAATACCTTCGGCTACGAGGATGTCGCGCCCTTCCTGGAGTTCGGGGCGGCATTGGACAACCAGAAGGCCGTGACGGTGCACGGTACCTTCCTCCAGAACCAGGGGTACCTGGACTTCTACTACCGGGAGAACTACACGGTGGTGGAGATGGAGGCCGGGCCGTATCTCAGTGCCATCTACGAGGATGTCTTCCTCGAACGCCATCCCTCCAACCAGGCGATCAACCTCGCGCCGCTCGCCCAGCACCTCGATCTCGGCATCATCCACTACGCCTCAGACACGCCCTACACGCGGGCGCATACCCTTGGCGCGCGGGGGATGTCGTTCTACGGCATGGATTCGACCTACGCATCCACCATCGCGATCATGCGGCGGATCTTCCAGCTGGAGGCGGAGCGGCTGGGCACGGCGCAACCGGGAGCGGTGCACGAAAGGGCGATGCGATGAGCGAACCGGGTGCGGCGGTGACGATCCGGGACCTGGGCCGCGAGGACGAGGCCGCGTGGCGCGACCTGTGGGCGGGCTACCTGACGTTCTACAAGGCGTCGCTGCCGCAGGAGACGACCGACCTGACCTGGGAACGGGTCGTGGGCGACGATCCGGCCTTCGGTGGGCTGGTCGCGGTGGACGGGAATGCGGACGGCGCGATCCTCGGGATCGCGAACTACATCCTCCACCCGAGCACCTGGGGCACGACCCCCTTCTGCCTCCTGAACGATCTCTATGTCTCGCCGGCGGCACGCGGCAAGGGAGCTGGCCGGGCGCTGATCGACGCACTCATCGCGCGGGGCCGCGAACAGGGATGGGCGCGCGTCTACTGGGTGACGAAGGAATCCAACGCTACTGCCCGCGCCCTCTACGACTCCTACGGGCCGGCGGACGGGTTCATCCGGTATACGGTGAAGCTGTAGTGGCGCATCACCCATGAGTTACCGCGCAGGAACGCTCACTGACCAGTGACTGCCTCACGCGCGACGGGACCGCGATGCCGTGGTGTGGCGTTGGCGCCTCGACGGGGTCGTCTGACATCGAAACCGGACGGTCCCGTGTTCAATCCGGGTGGCCATGAACGTGGCTCCCACCTACCCCTGAACGGACGAGGCATGAGAGGCATGGCGCGATGACGCATGACGAGAACCCGGAGGTCGACGACCTGAGCGGCTGGACCGCGCGTCCGTTTCCACCACGAACGCCGATGACCGGCGAACGGACCCGGCTGGAACCGGTCTCGGTCGCGCGGCATGGCGATGCCCTCTGGGATGCGGTCGCGGAGAGCGACGACCCGGATCAGTGGACGTGGCTTCCCTACGGCCCCTTCACCGACCGCGATGCCTTCCTGATGTGGCTCGCCGATCGCGAGGCATCGGCCGATCCGCAGTTCCACGCGATCGTGGATGGCGGGACCGGTCGCGCGATGGGCATGTGCTCGTTCATGCGGATCGATGCCGCGAACGGGGTGCTGGAGATCGGGCATATCTGGTTCTCCCCGGCGATCCAGCGCTCCACCATGGCGACCGAGGCGATCTTCTTCCTGATGCGGCGCACCTTCGACGAGCTGGGGTATCGCCGGCTGGAGTGGAAGTGCGACAACGCGAACGTCCGCTCGAAGCGGGCGGCCGCGCGGTTCGGGTTCACGCCGGAGGGGGTGTTCCGCAAGCACCTCGTGACGAAGGGCCGGAACCGGGATACGGCGTGGTTCTCCCTGCTGGATGATGAATGGCCGATGAACCGCGCGGTCTTCACGGCCTGGCTTGCTCCGGAGAATTTCACGGAGGACGGCGCTCAGATCCGCTCGCTGGGGGAGATCCGCGCGTCGCTCGGCTGAGTGGACCGCCTGGGAGCGTCAGGCGTGTCGACGCGGATTGCCCATGCAACGCTTCCGGTCCATGACGCAGCGATCGGAAATTCCTGCCAGGCAATTGGTGAGAAGACCGGTAGATGCGGCCCTTGTGGCCCCTCTTCAAGGCGGCCACAAGGGCCGTCTCTACGGGGTGGGCATCAGGTCCGGAACGGCACCGGGGAGGGGTGCCAGCGTCGTTCAGGCGAAGCGGCCGGCCAGGAATGCCACTGCCGTCAGGCCGATGACCGCGAGGCTGGCCAGGAAGACGATCCGGTCCAGCCAGCCATCGTGATGGCTGCGCAGTGGCTTCGGCAGCAGCCACATCTTCCATTGGGAGAAGGGGAGCAGGGGGCGAATCCCGCCCTTCGTGCAGGCGTCGCTGGCCAGGTGGCTCACGACTCCCGCCAGGAAGCAGGCGCTCCACAAACGCGCCGTGTCCTCCGACGGTGCGAGGGCAACCGATCCCATCGCGACCCCCGACGACGCCAGCACATGCAGGACGAGGTAGAGCAGCGCGGTCATCCCCACCGCGACGGGAAGCCCGTGCGATGCCCCCCGGTGCTGGAGACGGAGGGGTCGTCGCAGGTCGCTGCGGAGGTCGAACCAGTCCGGGAACCCACCGCCCGCCACCCCGAACCAGAGGCAGCCGATGCCGGCGGCCAGCGCTGGAGACGCCGAAGCGGCGATGGGCAATGCCACCGCCGCTCCAAGCGTCAGATGTGTGATGCGTCGCATACCGGGCAGACGCGCGCGGACTACGAGTTGTAGTCGCGGCGCGGGCCACGGTCGTCGCGGCGAGGACCACGGTCGTACCCGCCGCCACTGCGATAGCCGCCGGACCCGCCACGGTAGCTGGAGCTGCCGCCGCGATAGCCGCCGGACCCGCCATCGCGGCGAGGACCGCGATCGTAGCTGCCGCCGCCTGCGCGCGGGGCGCGGTCGCGCGGACCGCCCGCCGGGCTCGATGCCACCTCGACGTTGACCGGGCGGCCCTTGATCGAGGACGCGTTCAGCACCTCGATCACGCGCTGCGCCGCATCGGAGGGAACATCGACGAACGTGTAGGTATCGTGGATGTCAATCGCGCCGATCGCGCGGCCCGGCACGCCGGCCTCGTTGGCGATGGCGCCGACGATGTCCTGCGGGCGGACGCGGAGGGTGCGCCCGATGTTGATGAAGAGCCGGGTCATGCCCTCGGCGGCGACCGGAACCGGCCGGCGCTCGCCCCGGTCACCGCGATCCCGCGACTCGTAGGTCGCGAAGTCGTCGGAGGCCGAAAGCTCCGTCGTGCTGCGGCCTGTCTCCTCGGCGTAGAGCTTCAGGAGGGCGGCCGCGACATTCTGCGGATCGAACTGCTCGAAGAGCTGGGTCACCGTCTCGGTGTAGCCCTCGTAGTCCGACTCGTTCTCGACCTCCTTGCTCACGAGGTTCTTGAGGACCTCGCGGCGGCGGACGTTGACATCCGCGGCGGTCGGCAGGCGACGCGGCTCGACCGTCGCCTTGGTGATGCGCTCCAGCTGGCGAATCCAGCGGATATCGCGCGGCCCAACGAGGCTGATCGCCTCGCCGGACTTGCCAGCGCGGCCGGTGCGGCCGATCCGGTGGACGTAGGTCTCCGGGCTCTCCGGCAGGTCGTAGTTGATGACGTGGCTGACATCGGGGATGTCGAGGCCACGGGCAGCCACATCCGTCGCGATGAGGATGTCGGCCTGGCCGGCGCGGAACCGCTTCATCACCCGGTCGCGCTGGGACTGCGAGAGGTCGCCGTGCAGCGTCTCGACCGCGAAGCCGCGCTGCATGAGGCCCTCGCCCAGCTCATCGACGCCGTGCTTGGTGCGGCAGAAGATGATCGCCGAGCTCGGGGTCTCCGCCTCTAGGATGCGGGCGAGCGCGACCAGCTTGCGGCCGCGCGGCATCTCGTAGGAAGTCTGGCGGATCTCGGCGACGGTCAACTGCTTGCCGCGGACGGAGATGCGCTGGGCGTCGTGCATGTAGTTGTTGGCCAGCTCGGCGATGCGCGGCGGCATCGTCGCCGAGAAGAGGGCGGTCTGCCGCTCTTCCGGCACATGCTGGAGCACCCACTCGATGTCGTCCACGAAGCCCATGTCGAGCATCTCGTCGGCCTCGTCGAGGACGAAGAACTTCAGGTGCTCGAGGCTGAGCGTACCGCGGCGCATGTGGTCCATCACGCGGCCCGGCGTGCCGACCACGATCTGGACACCGCGCTGCAGGCCGCGGATCTGGCGCTCGTACGGCTGGCCGCCATAGATGGCCAGCGTCACGACGCGCGTGTGCTTGCCGTAGCCTTCCAGCGCCTCGGAGACCTGGATCGCGAGTTCACGCGTCGGGCAGAGCACCAGGGCCTGCACGCCACGCGCCTTGCGGTCGATGGTCTCGATGATCGGCAGGCCGAAGGCGGCCGTCTTGCCGGAACCGGTCTGCGCCTGGGCGATGACATCGCCACCCGCGAGCAGGACCGGAATGGTGCGCTCCTGGATCGGCGAGGGCTTGGTGTAGCCGACGGCCTCGATGCTCTCGAGGAGGGCGCCGTTCAGGCCGAGATCGGCGAAGGTGAGGGTCGTCGTCTCCTCGGCATCGGCGGCGTTGGGGGTGGCCGGGGCCGTGGGCGTGGACGTTGTCTGGTCGATGGTGTCGGTCATGGTCTCCTCGACGGTGCCGGGGCGCTCGAGAAGCGCCGCTCCGCCGCCCGGGAGCTCCGGGGCGAGGAACGGTCCGAGGGAACGTCCAGGCTGGGTAAGGGAATGAAGGAACAAGGTCATGGGCGATGGTCTCCCGAAGAACGAATCGTGCCGGAACGGACACGCGCAAGCGATCCCGCGGCTCCGGAGTACGGACGTTCCGGCGCGTGGATCTTTTCCTGTGCTGTGTGGTTGCCGTGTCGGAGTTCCGTGCTCGACCGAGCCGGGAATGACATGGAAGCTGGCGCACAACGCGCGTTCGACAGCCACACTGCAGCTACTCGTCACACGAATCCCGTGCGATTCAAGAGCCTCGGTGGTCTACCAAAACGCGCAACCACGCTCGAGCTCTTTGCGGTCCGCTCGCCGCAACCCATTCACACCTGCGGTCCAGTGACTGTGGACAGACTTGCTCGCGGTGGAACTGCCCACCGGGTTCGTGCCGCCATGAGGGCGGGAGTGGCGTTGGTCGCCGGAAGTCTGTGCTTGGACTGGGGATGGCCGACATTTCCGGTGCCGTCCGGGGTGGTGACCCGGTGCGGCGAAAGCGGTCGACGATTGGCATCCAGGAGGAATACGTCAGGGGGATTCCCTCGTGACGCTTTTCACTATACCAGAGAAAGCGGCTTTCGGGAAGGTGCCCCACCTGAAGGAATCGTGAAATCAGGCACGGCGGCTGTGCCCGATGGCGCGAACCGCTCCCCGGGCCGGCCGGGCCGGGGGGGGGGGGGGGGGGGGGGGGGGGGGGGGGGGGGGGGGGGGGGGGGGGGGGGGGGGGGGGGGGGAGGGGCGGGGTGGGGGACGAAGAGAGAAAAAAAATAATCTTGCTGTTTGGAACAAGAG
>JBQCJS010000370.1:0-4002 GCA_051952485.1 Thermomicrobiales bacterium
GCCTTCGGTCGCCTGGGCCGCCGCCGTATCGACCGAGATGACGATGTCCCCGCCATGGCCGTCCCCGGCCTCCTCGCCCCCGAATGCCCAGTCGCCGCCTTCGAGCGGAAACGTCATGATGTCGGTCGGCGAGTCGAGCCCCATGAAGTCGCGATGCATGGCCTGCATCTCGTCGTCGTCCACGAAGCGGAACCCCAGCGTCCAGGCGCCATCGGCCCCCTCCAGCCGGAGGACATGCAGGCTCAGGTCGGCGACGTTGTCCTCCGAAAGGCCGTCCGGAACCGGCACATCGGCATCGACCGTCAGCTCGGAGAGGCTTGGCGTGCTCACAGCGACGCCAGCGCATCCTTGACGGCGGCGGAGAGGCGGCGTCCATCGACGCGGCCGCCGGCCTGCCGGTTGAGCGCCCCCATCACCTTGCCCATGTCCTTTGGCCCAGCCGCGCCGGTCTCGGCGATGCCGGCCCGGACAAAGGTGGCGAGCTCCTCGTCCGTCATCTGCTGCGGCAGGTAGCGTTCGATGATCGCGACCTGGATCTCTTCGCGCGCAGCCAGATCCTCCCGGCCCCCGTTCCGGAACTGCTCGATGGAGTCCTGCCGCTGCTTCACCTGCGTGCGGAGCAGCGCGATCTCCTCGTCGCTCGTGAGCGGCGCCCGCTTGTCGATCTCCGCGTTCTTCACCATCGCCAGCACGTAGCGCAGGGCATCGCGGGTCTCGGTGTCCTTGTCGCGCATGGCCTGTTTCATGTCGGTCTCGAGCCGGGCTCGAAGTCCGGAGTCGGTGGTTTCGGTCATTCTGGTTCCTCGATTCGGTCCGTCAGGGACAAGAAGGGCGAGCGCCCGCTAGGCGAGTGCGCCAAGTTCCTTGCCTCCGAGCAGGTGCATGTGCAGGTGGAAGACGGTCTGGCCGGCGTCCGGCCCGACATTGGTCAGCAAGCGATAGCCGGACGCATCGATGCCCCGTTCGCGCGCGACCTGGTTCGCCAGGGCGACCATGTCGGCGAGGAGGTCGCCATCGTCTGGCCCCAGCGCCGCGATGCTGGCGACATGGACTTTCGGCACGACCAGGACATGGACGGGGGCTTGAGGCGCGAGGTCGTCGAAGGCGACGGCGCGATCGCTCTCCGCAGCGAACGGAGTGCCGAAGGCTCCGGCCGCGATCTTGCAGAAGATACAATCCTCAACATATGTCGACATGGGCGCGACCCTTTCGCGATTCGACGTGCCGCCGATCGCCGGGATCGCGCGGCACACTCCTGACAGGTGCAGTATGCCAGAGCTACCGGAAGTGGAGACGGTACGCCGGTTAAGCGAACCGCACCTCGTGGATCGGACGATCGAACGGGTGGAACTCGGGGACTTCCCCGGCGTGATCGAGACCAGCCTGCCCGGCGTGCCCGCGAGCTGGCTGACGGGCCGACGCATCGTCGCGGCGAATCGTCGCGGCAAGTACCTCCTGTTTCCACTGGACGACGGCAACACGATGGTCGTCCACCTCCGGATGACGGGGCGACTCCTGGTCATGCCGCCCGATGCGCCAGCCGTGCGCTTCGAGCACCTGCGCATGCTGCTCTCCAGCGGCGAGCACGTCCGGTTCGCGGATCAGCGCAAGTTCGGGCGTGTGTCGATCTACACCCCCGAAGACGTGGACCGGCTCGAATCGCGGTTGGGGCCGGAACCGCTCTCCCCCGACTTGACGGCGGAAGACCTCCACGCGGCGATGCAGCGCCGCAGCGGATCGATCAAGGGGGCGCTGCTCGACCAGGGGCTGATTGCCGGCCTGGGGAACATTTATGTCGACGAGGCGCTCTGGGAAACCCGCATTCACCCACAGACGCGCGCCAACTCCCTCGGCGCTGACGCGCTGGATGCGCTGCTGGTCGCGATCCGCGAGGTCCTGACGGCGGCGATTGCCAACCAGGGCACCTCGTTCTCGACCTTCGAGAACCCATACGGCGAGGCAGGGAACAATGCCCGCAACCTGAAGGTCTACGGACGCACGAAAGGCGCGGGCTCCTGCCTCCGCTGCGGGACACCACTCGAACGCATCGTCGTGGCCGGGCGGGGCACCACCTTCTGCCCGAATTGCCAGGTCCTTGCGCCAATGGCCGATGCAGAATGATGATCGCGAATGGGAACGACGTCCGTTTCCGTCCTACACGAGGAGATTCACCCGTGACAACCACCGAACAGCCCGTCTATACCGCCAGGGTCAGCGTCACCGGGGGCCGAGAAGGTCACGCGATGAGCGACGACGGACGGCTCGATCTCGCCCTGTCGCGGCCGGGAGCCGCTGGCACCGGAACGAATCCGGAACAGCTCTTCGCGGCTGGCTACGCGGCTTGCTTCCAGAGCGCGATGGGCAGTGTCGCGCGTCAACAGGGCGTCGACGTGTCCCAGTCGGTCATCGAGTCGTCGGTCTCGCTCTACCGTGGCGAAGGGGCGTTCCACCTTGGCGTGGCGATGCGGGTGACGGTGCCCGGCCTGGCGCTGGACGAGATCCGCAAGCTGGTCGATGCGGCCGACCAGGTCTGCCCGTACTCCAACGCCACGCGGGGCAATATCGACGTCACCTTCGACGTCGCGAACTGAGCCTTTCCGGCCGATCGACCCTCGGGAATCGTGCGCCAGCACCGCATTGGCGCCTGCAGCGGCGGCATCCGCGCGCCATTCGTGGGATGATTGCGGGTGTCTGCCCCGTCGAGGGGTGAGTGCAGCAGTCGTCGGTACCCTCACCAGCCCCGGAAGGATCCTCCCGAGATGGACAAGCGAGCTGTCCTCACGAAACGCCTCGCGATCGCCACCGCGATCGGCATGTTCCTCGTGCTCATGATGGGCGCCGGCGTGACCGCCACCGGCTCGGGCGATGGCTGCGGCAACGACTGGCCGCTCTGCCACGGCCGGTTGATTCCCCAGGACTACCTCCAGTCCTTCATCGAGTACAGCCACCGCCTGGTCACCAGCATCGAGGGTCTGCTCGTCCTCGCGACCTGCATCGTGGCGTGGCCGCTCCGCAAGGTCCATCCCGACTTCAAGATCCTCGTTCCATCGCTCGCCTTCACGCTCGTCCTGCAATCCCTGATGGGCGCGGCAGCCGTGAAATGGCCCACGTCGGCGACGGTGATGGCGACCCACTTCGGAATCTCGTTGATCTGTCTTGCGTCGGCAGTCCTGATCGCGCGCATCCTGATCGATGGCGGAAGGCACCGGGATGGCAGGATCGCCCGGAATCCGGTGCCGCCAGTACTGCGGATGCTGATCGTCGCGTCGTTCGTGGCGTCGATCCTGGTCGCCTATTCCGGCGCCTATGTCCGGCATACGCATTCCGAGATCGCGTGCGGGGTCCAGTGGCCGCTCTGCAACGGCCAGGTTATTCCGGACATGGGGAATAACGCGGGCATTCACTTCGCGCATCGCGTCTCCGCGGTCGCGATCTCGTTCATCATCCTGGGGATGTTCCTCGCGGCCCGCAAGGTCCGGCAGACGCGGCCGGATCTCTATGCGCACGGAAGGCTCGCCCTGATCGTGGTCATCCTGCAGTCGCTCGCCGGCGGGATGGTGGTCCTGACCAAGGTGCAATTACTCTCGACACTGACCCATGCCGCACTGATGGCGATCCTCTTCGTCGTGCTCGCCGACGGCGTGCTGAAGATCCTTCCGGACGGCAGCACGCAGGCGAGCGTGACGCCGGCTTCCGATCGCGGACTCGGGGGTCAGCTCGCGCCCAGCAGCAGGGGCGACTAGGCCGCGCTTGCCTCACGAAGGAGCGCGGGCAGCGCCCGCCTCGTCTCCAGCCCGACTCGCTCGCGACCTGCGCGGATGGGCATGAGGCAGCACGAATCAGCCTGGAAGTCGATGGAGAGGTTCGTGGAACACAGAACGGGGCCCGCCGGGTTTGGGGGCCGGGGGGTTGTTAAAAAAACAAAAAATCAACAACCAAGAAGAATAGAGATGACACGTCTACCAACCCGCCGGGAACGAGCAATCCCGGCTGGCGACCATG
>JBQCJS010000371.1:0-2395 GCA_051952485.1 Thermomicrobiales bacterium
TCATCTGCAGCCGGAACAGCGACCTCCCCTTCATGACCGCCAGCCTCTACAAGTTGATCCTGATGGCGGACATCTATCGCAAGATCGAGCACGGATCGCTCGGGCAGCAGGACCTCATCGAGCTGGACTGGTCGGTGTTCTCCGACGATGGCGAGGCCTACTTCGGGTGGGACCAGATTGGCAACGCCTTCACGGTGCAGGAGTATCTCTTCGCCGCCGGGGCCTATTCGAGCAATGCCGCGGCCTGGACCCTCTTCACCCTGACCTCCACCGACGACCTGGCAGAGACCGTCGCCGCCATCGGCCTGACCAGGACCTACATGGTCGTGGGTCTTTCATCGATTCCCGCCTGGCCGTTCCAGGGCGGGGCCGACTCATCGGCCGACGATGACGCGCTCGCCACGGCCTTCGTGGAGTCCTGGGGGGCGTGGGACGATGCCGTCAGCATCACCACGCCGCGGGATATGGCCATCTACTTCCACGCCCTCCTGACCAGGACGCTGCTCTCACCGTGGATCAGCGGCCAGATCACGGACATTCTCTCGCAACAGCAGGTGCGGGACCGCATTCCGGCCCTCCTCCCCGCCGGCACGAAGACCGTCAATAAGACGGGCAACCTCGACAGCATCGTGAACGACGCCGGCATCATCGAGCTGCCCGGCGACGACCGCATCGTGGTCCTGCTCTCGGAAGCGATGCCGAACGACACGCGAGCCACCCTCATCCTCCAGCGCCTCGCCCTGATCGCCACGGGAGCCACCGACATCCCGCCCCTCGACGTGCCCGACCCCAAGGGCCTTGACGCCATCGATACGACGGCCCCCGCGACCTGGGACCCGGGGTCCGTCACGCCCGGCGCCGAAGGCCCCTCCGACGGGACCGGCGGTCCGTCCGACGAGGACCCCGGTGACGCTCCGGTCGAGCCCACCCCGGACGCCACGGACGACGGCGGCTGATCGCTGGCCTGGGAGTCTCAACCACAACATAACACCCCGGCGATCGCTCGCCGGGGTGTTCTCTATCAGGTGACGACGGGTGGATTCGAACCACCGACCGAGGGCTTATGAGTCCCTAGCTCTGCCACTGAGCTACGTCGCCGCAGGTTGACTCGTCATCAACGGCACGTACCTTACCAGATCGCCGCGCCCGCCGTCAAACCTCTGCGCCGTCTCGAACTCGCCGCGCGGACTCCGCGGTGCCGGCGACCTCGATCGGCCGACTTGACCGCGCCGTGACGGGCGAAGAGCTCGCTCGGCGCCATCGGGGCATCCCGAATCGCCGGGGCATTCATCGCACAGCCCCGGCGAGCTCGCAGGCCGAAATCGTTCCGTTTCCGGAATTCATCGCAACGGGTCCGTCTCGTCGTCACGTCATGCATTCCCGGAAAACCGGGCCATTCTGGGCAATCGCTCTCATTGATCGCACGGCGATCCAGGAGCGATAGTCCGCCACACCGGATGGGACACCCGTCACGCCCACCCGGCCCCGCCGCAGCACGAACGACACTATCCCGGGTGCTACACTCGATGCACGCCGCACCCCGCCCTGGCGACGCCCCGCCTTGCATCAGTCCCGTCCCGAATACACCGAAGGTATCGCTCGATCATGCTCGAACACGCCTCCCGCCTCCTCGACGGCCTCAACGCCGATCAGCAACGCGCGGTCACCACGACCGAAGGACCCGTCCTCGTCGTGGCCGGTCCCGGCTCGGGCAAGACCCGCGTTCTCACCCACCGCATCGCCTGGCTGATCGAGGAGATGGGCGTCCACCCGGGCAGCATCCTCGCCGTCACCTTCACCAACAAGGCCGCCCGCGAGATGCGCGACCGCATCGACCGCCTGATCGGCGAGCACAGCACGAACAGCCTCGTGATGGGCACCTTCCACTCCCTCGGCGTGCGCATCCTGCGGCAGAATCCCGGCCTCGTCGCCGACAAGCTGAACCTGCTTCCGAACTTCCTGATCTACGACGATGCCGACCAGGTCGAATCCGTGCGTCGCGCCATCGTCGCCATCGGCCAGGACCCGAAGCAGGTCACCCCCCGCCGCGTCCTCTCCCGGATCTCCGCCGCCAAGAGCCTGCTCATGACCCCGGCCGAGTTCGCCAACGAGGTCGCCTCGTACGACGACGAGGTGGCCGCCCGCGCCTACAAGGAGTACGAGCGCCAGCTGCGGGCCAACAACGCCGTCGACTTCGACGACCTCCTCGGCCTGCCCATCCGCCTCTTCGACCTCGCTCCGGGCCTCCTGGAGCGCTACCAGCAGCAATACCGCTACATCATGGTCGACGAGTACCAGGACACGAACCGCGTCCAGTACGTGATGGTCTCGGCCCTCTCCGAGCACTACCGCAATCTCGTCGTCGTCGGCGATCCGGACCAGTCGATCTACGCCT
>JBQCJS010000372.1:0-2849 GCA_051952485.1 Thermomicrobiales bacterium
CGTTACACCTGAATTGAGCAGGGTGGGCCGAAAGCAGCAATCGCAGTGATCCCTTGGCGGGAGACATCGTCTATCGAACGCGGTGAAAACCTCGGGCAGGCCTCAGGAATGCCGCCTGATCCCGACCACTCGTCGCTCCACCGCGGGTGCAACCTCGGAGCGTGCCCCGCGCCATCGGGATGGCAAGACAGGCGCACTTGTGAGGCCGCGTTCCAGGCAACATACCCTACTTGGATAGTAATAACCCGCATTAGCCAGTCACAATCGTGGGGTTGTGTGACCATCTAATGTGATAATCCCCGTACCTGTTCCTCGCCGTGGTTGGTAGGGGTATTCTCGCGTTCCGGTTCCGACGCGTCTTTGACGCCCTACGCGCCGTAGAGCGTGCGGACCTTCGCCTGAAGGTAGGCGATGAGCGGGTCCGGGTCGAAGGCGTCGATGCCGATCACGCGCTGGAGCAGTTCCTTCGGCGTGAACTTGCTGCCGTGGCGGTGAATGTTCTCCCGGAGCCACTCACGCAATGGGGCGAACTCGCCCGCCGCGACCTGGGCGTCGAGATCGGGTACCTCCTGCGCGATCCGCTGCCAGACCTGGAGGGCGACGACGTTGCCGAGGGCATAAGTCGGGAAGTAGCCGAAGAGGCCGGAGCCCCAGTGCACGTCCTGCAATACACCAACGCCGTCGTGCGGGACGGGGATGCCGAGGTATTGCCCGATCTTCGCGTTCCAGGCCTCGGGGAGATCGGCGAGGTCCACCCGCCCGGCGAAGATGTCGCGCTCCAGCTCGTAGCGCAGAATGATGTGCAGGTTGTAGGTCAGTTCATCGGACTCGATCCGGATCAGCGACGGCCCGAGCTTGTTCACCGCGCGGAAGAGCGCATCCGGCGCGGCATCACCCAGCTGGTCCGGGAAGGTGGACGCCAGGCGCGGCGTCGCCCAATCCCAGAACGGCCGCCCGCGTCCGATCAGGTTCTCCCAGGTGCGGCTCTGGGACTCGTGCCAGGCCATCGAAGCGCCGCGCTGCAAGGGCGTGCGCGCGAGGGCCGGTGCGACCTGGCGCTCGTAGAGGCCGTGCCCGAACTCGTGCATCGTCCCGAAGAGGACCGGGGAGATGGTCTCCTCGTAGTAGTGGTTCGTGATCCGGATGTCCTGAAGGGCGATCGGGTTCGCGAAGGGATGGACCGTATCGTCGATGCGCCATGATGCCGGATCGACGCCCAGGGCAGCGGCGAGCTCATCGATGAAGGCGCGCTGGGTGGCGATCGGGAAGGACTGGTGGACCAGGTCGTCGCGGACGAGGTCCGCGCGTTCCGTCACGATGCCCACCAGCGGGATCGTCGCTTCCTTCAGCTTGTCGAAGACGACATCGACCTCGGCGGCGGTGAGGAGCGGCTCGAAGTTGTCGAGGAGGATGTCGTAGTCGTCCTCGACATCAAGATGGGCGTCCTTGACGAGGGCGATGTACTGCCGGGTGAGGTCCACGATCGTGGTCAAGGCCGGCAGAAACGCCTTGAAGTCGCCCGATTGCTTCGCCTCGGTCCAGGCGGCGTAGCCGAGCGCCTCGGCGCGGCTCATCTCGGTGGCGAGCGCGGTCGGGATGATGCGCGCCTTCTCGTATTGGCGGCGGGCGATGCGGATGAGGCAGGCCTCGTCGCTTTCGGGGGAGAGCGACGCCTCGAAGTTGCCGAGCGCATCGATCAGCGCGCCGAGTTCGTCGCTCGTCGACAGCTCGTGGGAGATGCCGGCGAGAGTGGCCGTGCGTTCAGCCCGGGCGGCGGCGCCAGCGGGCGGCATCTTCGTCTGCTGGTCCCAGCCGAGCAGGGAGAGGGCGCCGTTGACGTCGTTGATCTGGTTGAGGCGCTGAACAAGGGCACCGTAGGTCTCGTTGGTCATGCGGGGTTCTTCCTTGGAGCGCATCGGCGCGCCCATAGCGATTCCGACGCGATCAGGCCAGTGCAGGCGCGCCGGCGGCTGTCTTCACGAGGCTGCTCAGCAACTGAAGGCCATCGGCATTGCCGATGAGCGCATTGGTGGCGCGCTCCGGGTGCGGCATCAGGCCGACCACGTTGCGGCCGATGTTGCAGACCGCCGCGATGCCGGAGACCGAACCGTTGCGGTTCGCCGCCTCGGTGATGGCGCCATCGGCGCCGCAGTAGCGGGCGACGATCTGGCCGTTCGCTTCCAGCGAGGCGAGGCCGTCCGCGTCGATGTAGTACGCCCCTTCGCCGTGGGCAACGGGGAGGCGCAGGACCGTGCCGGCCTCGACATGTTGGGTCCAGGCGGTGGGGGCACCCTCGATCTTGACGAAGACATCGAAGGAGTGGAAGCGGAGCGACGCATTGCGCAGTAGCGCCCCCGGCAGCAGGTGGGCCTCGCAGAGGACCTGGAACCCGTTGCAGATGCCGAGCACCGGCTTGCCGGCCTCGGCCATCTCGCGCACGGCGGGCATCACCGGGGAGAAGCGGGCGATGGCGCCGCAGCGGAGGTGATCGCCGTAGGAGAAGCCGCCGGGAAGCACGACCGCATCGAGGCCATCCAGCGAAGTCTCGCGATAGTCGATGCCGCGGACCTCGTAGCCGAGATCGTGCTCCAGCGAGTGCAGGGCGTCGTGATCGCCGTTGCCGCCGGGGAAGAGGATGACGCCGACCTTGACTGAACCGCCCATCGTTACGCTCCTGCCTGGTTGCCCGGGATGGCCCGCAGTTCGAACTCCTCGATCACTGGATTGGCGAGCAGCTTCTCGCACATCTCGGTCGCCCGGGCGAGGGCCGCATCCTCGGACGCCGCTTCCACTTCCAGGCGGATGAGCTTGCCGCAGCGCACGCGGGCGGTCTCCGCGAAACCGAGCGA
>JBQCJS010000373.1:0-7409 GCA_051952485.1 Thermomicrobiales bacterium
GCGACCGGATCTATCCCGCCGTGGTGGTGGGCGATGTCCAGGTTGGCGGCCTCACGCCCAGCCAGGCGACCGAGAAGGTGGCCGCCCGCGCCGATCAGCTGGAAGGAAGCCTCGTCTCCTTCCGCTACGGCGGCCAGACCTGGACGCCGTCGCTCTCCGAACTTGGGGCGGTGGTCGATGTCGATGGCGGCGTGGCCGAGGCGAAGGAGCTGGGCCGCACCGGCGATACGACCGCCAAGCTGGCCTTCACGAACGAGATCCTGCGGGGCGACCAGGTGGTTCCCCTGCGCACCTCCATCGATCACACGAAGCTGAATGCGTGGTTCGACCAGGTCGATGCTGATATCGACCAGCGGGCCGTGGATGCCACCATCGTGATGGATGGCGGCGCCCCGAAGATCATGCCGGATGCCGATGGGCTGGTCGTGGACCGCGAGGCGGCGACGGCCCAGATCCTCGCGTCCCTGCAGTCGCTGCAGCCGCTCTCCGCGGAGCTGCCGACGACGGTCGAGTACCCCGAGGTCCGCGCCGCCGATCTCCAGGCGCACTACGACGAGATCGCCACGGCCCTGAAATCGACCTTCTCGCTGACCTTCGAGGGGAAGTCGTTGTCGCTCCCGGCCAAGGACCTCGCTCCCTACGTGATCGTGGAGACGACCTCCCGGGGCGATGTCCATGTCGCGCTGGATGTCGATGAGCTGGCCGGGTACCTGAACGAGACGTACGCGGGTCAGATCAACCGCAAGCCCGTCGATGCGACGATCGCCTGGGGCGGCAGCGCCGTCGAGGCCACGACCCCGAGTGTCGACGGCGCCACCCTCAAGCCGAAGGCGCTCGCCCAGGCCCTGAGCGACGGCTTCCTCAGTGGCAAGCCGATCGCGGTGCCGGTCGCGGTCACCAAGCCGGAGATCGATTCGAACAACCTGGCCGCCCTCAAGATCGAGGGGCTGATCAGCCGCGGCGATTCGAACTTCTCGGGCGGTGGCGGACCCCGCGACACCAACATCTACATCGGGGCCGAGCTGGCGAACGGGACCCTCGTGCGCCCGGGCGAGGACTATTCATTCAACGGCGCCATCGGGGCCATCACCGAGGACAAGGGCTACGTCGTCTCCAACGTCATCTTCGGGGACACCGCTGGCACCGACATCGGGGGCGGGATCTGCCAGATTTCCACCACCGTCTTTCGCGCGGCGCTGATGGGGGGATTCCCGATCACCGAATGGCATCCCCACGCCTTCCAGATCGCGAACTATGAATATGACGGCTGGGGCGCGGGCTTCGATGCCTCCATCCTCCAGGTCGGCGATCCCGCCAACTGGGGCGACTTCCGGTTCACCAACGATACCGGCGGCTGGCTGCTGGTGCATACCTGGACCGACTATCCGCATGTGATCGTCGAGATCTACGGCCCGGCCATGGACCGCACCGTGGAGATCCAGAACTACTGGACGGGCGTACAGGACACGGGTGCGACCTCTGCCGGCTTCACCCGCGTCGTCAAGGATGGGGATGGCAAGGTGCTCTACGAGCGCGACTTCCCGACCTACTTCCTCGTGCCGAAGGCTGCAGATTCCACCAACTGACGGTATCATCGGGGTCAGCGGCCGCCTTCCGGCGGAAGGTGCCGCTGATGCCATCGTCCTCGCGCTCACGTCGTTCACCGATTGACTGGCATCCGCATCGTCGCCGTCGATGCACCTGAGATATCGAGTTTCCATGGCCCAACGAAGCAACGCCACACGAACCAGCAGCCTGTCGGGATCGGCCACGCCCCGCTGGAATGGGCGCACCGCCCCCCGGCCACCGATGCCGCCAGCCTCGTCCCCGAAGCAGCCGTCCGGCATCGCGTCGTGGTTCCAGGGGCCGCTCTCCCGCCAGCAACTCGCCCAGCGCCTGCGGACGACCGCGCCCCGCCTGGGACTGGTGGTCGTCGGCGTGCTGCTGCTGCTCGCGCTGGGGCTGCTCGGCTTCCGGATCGCCTACGGGGATCGCATCTATCCTGCGGTCGTCGTCGGCGATGTGCCGGTCGGCGGGATGACCCCGGCGCAGGCACAGGCAGCGGTGCAGGCGCGGGCCGATGCCCTCAACCAGGGCACCTTCACCTTCTCCTACGAGGGCAAGACGTGGACGCCAACCCTCGCCGAACTTGGCGGGACGGTCGATGTCCAGGCCGCGCTCGCCCAGGCGGAGCAGGTCGGGCGTTCCGGCGATGCGACCAGCAAGCTCGCGGAGACCGGCTCGCTCCTGCGCGATGACAAGATGATCCCGCTGCAGACGTCGCTGGACCAGACGCAGCTCCAGGCATGGTTCGACAAGGTGGATGCCGATATCGGACATCCCGCCGTCGATGCCAACCTCGTCGTCAATGGCGGCGCGGTCACCATCACGAACGAGGCCGTGGGCACCGTGGTCGATCGCGCGGCGGCGACCCGGCAGATCATGACCGCCCTCCAGACCCTGGAGCCGGTCTCGGCGGCCATGCCCGTTGTCGCGGCCCAGCCGAAGATTCGCGCCAGCGACCTTCAGGACAACTACGACATGCTCGCCGCCGCGGTGCAGGCGCCGATCACCGCCAACTTCAACGGGACCGCGCTCACGATCGACCCTGCATCCCTGACCCAGTACCTGACCGTGAAGACGACGGTGGTGGACGGCGCGCCGCACGTCGCGCTCGACATGGACCGGGATGCCCTCGCCACCGCCCTCAACTCCCAGTTCGCCGGCACGGTGAACAGTTCCCCCGTCAATGCGAAGGTGGCCTGGAGCGATGGCGTCGGGCTCGTCGCGACCTCGGCCAGCCAGGATGGCTACACCATCGAGCCGGACAAGTTCGCGGACGCGGTCGTGACGAGCTTCCTGGGCACGAACAAGGCGTTCGACCTGCCGGTGGCGGTGACCAAGCCGGAAGTCGATGCCAACAACCTGGCCGCGCTGGGGATCACGACCGCTCTGGCGACCGGCGATTCCGATTTCAGCAACGGTATCGAGGCCCGCGACACCAACATCTACGTCGGTATCGGGCTCCTGAACGGCACGCTGGTTCCTCCCGGCGGCGAGTTCTCCTTCAACAACGCCATTGGTGCGATCACGGCGGACAAGGGGTATGTGGAAGCGGGCGTGATCGTGGCCGAGCGCGTCGGGCGCGATATCGGCGGCGGTATCTGCCAGGTTTCGACCACGACCTTCCGCGCCGCGTTGCTGGCCGGGATGCCGATCGGTGAGTGGAACCCGCACACCTACCGCCTCAAGGGCTACGAGGCCGACGGCTGGACGGAGGGCTTCGACGCCTCCATCCTGCAGGAAGGCGACGACCCGCAGTACTGGGGCGACTTCACCTTCACGAACAACACGCCGGGCTGGATCCTCGTCTCGGCCTGGACCAACTATCCCAAGGCCTACGTCCGCATCTACGGCACCGACGATGGCCGCAAGGTGGAGATCAGCGATTTCACCGAGAGCGATCCGATCACGGACAACAAGGATGTGGAGGTCGTGGACGACACCCTTCCCGCCGGGACCATCGAGCAGTCCGAATGGCCTCAGGATGGCATCAACGTCGGCTTCATGCGGACGGTCTATGACGCCTCCGGGAACGTCGCCGACCAGAAGTGGTTCGAGAGCGACTACGCCGGCCGTGGCAACGTCTATCGCGTCAGCCCGGACATGGAGGGCAAGTCCCCCGCTGCCGGCAACTCGGTGGATGGCACCGGCTGATCCCGGAGTCCGGACAATAACCGATCGCACCTGGAACGCCGCATCATCCCGATGCGGCGTTCTGCGTCCTCGTCCTCTTCCACGTCCACGGTACCGATGGCGTGGACGACCACGACTACCGGATAGGGCGATCGTCCATGCCGTCGGCAGCGTCCCCGGGGTGGGACCGGGAGGGGCTGGTGTATGCTGGTTCGAGCATCACGCATCAGGCGCACGGTCCCGCGGCCACCCGAACCGACGTGTGGGGTCGACGCCGCGGATCCCTGCCTGCTGCGTTGCCACCGCCGCGCTGCCATCATCGGGCGGCGCACACATACACCTTCGGGGGAGAGCAGGGCCTCATGTTTCAGGATCGACCCGTCGACGATCTCGCTTCATCCGACCCGCTGCACGAGCATCAGGCCGATCATCACAGCCACAGCCACGACCACATCCACTCGCACGACGAGAACGAGCAGGCCGGGAGCATCGCTCGCCGCCCGGTGAACCGCCGCATCATCATGCAGGCGGCTGCCGGGGTCGCGGCGATCGGCATGGCGGGCGGGATCGGGGGACGCACGGCGTTCCGGCCCTCCGACGTGCGCGCCCAGGAGAGCGGGGGCACTCGCGCCGGACGCTTCACCGCGGCTTCCGCCGAAGGGTTCAGCGCCGCCTCGACGGTTGAATTCCAGGTGTGGGAGGCCGATTACCCGTTCTATGCGCTCGGCGCGAACTGGAACGGCAGCGTGGGCACCTGGCCGGTGATCGAGGTGCAGGTCAGCACCGATGGCATCACCTGGAGCGACACGTACCGCATCGCGGCGAACACCGAGGACGGCGGCCGCCCGACGCGCGACAACCGCCTCTTCACGCCGCTGATCTTCACGAACGGCGAGACCTTCGTCCAGTACCGCACCGTCGACCAGGACGGCAATCCGGGCACGGTGGACGGCCTCTCCTTCACCTACATCGATGCCACCGACGGCCCGTGGGCCAAGGATGTCGATGCCGAGAACGAGCAGGATTTCACCGCCGCGACGACCGATGACCGCGTACCGCCGACGATCGTGACGCGGCAGGGATGGGGCGCGAACGAGACCTACCGGTTCGACACGTACGGCGAGATCTGGCCGCCCGAATACGAGACGGTCACGCACGCCATCGTCCACCACACCGACACCTCGACCGCGCAGGACCCGGTGGTGGCGATCCGCTCCATCTACTACTACCCCGCCGTGGACCCGGGCTGGGGCGACATCGGCTACAACTACCTGGTGGACAAGAACGGCCGCATCTACGAAGGGCGCTACGGCGGCCAGAACGTGATCGGCGGCCATTCCTACGAGTTCGCCATCGGCAGTTCCGGCATCTGCATCATCGGCGATTACCAGGACTCCCCGCCTTCGACGATCTCCGTTGCCGGCCTCGTCGCCATCATCTCGTGGGTGGTGCGCGACCTCGATCCGCTCGGCAGCGGTCCCATCCAGGAGGCCGCGAACCTGCCGACCATCGCCGGGCACCGCGATGTCAACGCCACGACCTGCCCCGGCAACATGCTCTACTACGACCTCCCCGATATCCGGAGCATGGTCGCGCAGACGCTCGCCAGCGGTGACCTCGAAACCGGCAATCCCGGCGGCATCGCCATCCGCGACCGGGTGATCGTGCAGACGGACGACCAGCAACCGCTGAACGTCCGCAGTTCCGGCAGCCCCAGCGCCTCCGTCGTCGGCCAGATCGCGAGTGGCGCGGTCGCCACGGTGATCGACGGCCCGGTGATCGGCGATACGGACAACTGGTACAAGATCGACTGGACCGGCCCGGATGGCTGGGTTTCGGCGCGCTACCTCATCGTCTCGCCGCCGGAGCCGCCGCCCCTGGAGGAGGGCGATTACGCCTATGGCGTGAACGTCCGCTACACGACCGAGACCAACATCCGCACCCAGCCGAGCCTGACCGCCTCCATCATCGCCTCCGTGCCGCGCAATTCCTGGGCGTTCGTGATGGCCGGTCCGTTGCAGGCCGACACCTACGACTGGTACCAGTTGCGCGTCCAGAACGTGGGCGACGGCTGGTCGGTGAAGACCAACTTCGCCGCCGCGCCGGTCGACGAGAACCCGGCGGCGAAGTTCAAGGTCGGTGACACGGTCCAGGCGACCACGACGATCAACATCCGCCCGCGCCCCGGCATCGCGCAGACCGTCGTGGCGACGATCGGCGCCGGTGTGCCGTTCACGATCACGCAGCCCCCGATCGGGGTGACCGAGTACATCTGGTATGGCGTGTTCGGGAGCTTCGGCGGCGGCTGGGTGATGGAGAACAACCTGGTCGCGGCCGGGAATCCGGGCGGCTCGAACAAGTTCGCCATCGGCGATTCGATCCAGGTCACTTCCGCCGTCAACTTCCGCTCCGCTCCCAGCACCTCGGCGTCGGTGATCTCGCTCCTGGAGGCCGGCACGACCGGCACGGTCGTCGGCGGTCCGCAGAGCGCGAACGGCTACACCTGGTGGCAGTTCCGCACCAGCGGCGGCACGGTCGGCTGGTCGATCCAGGATTCCCTCGCCAAGGCGACGGGCACGACGACGACCACCACCACTACCACGACGCCCGCGCCGGGAACGAACAAGTTCGCCGTGGGCGACACGTTGCGCGTCACCGATGCGCTCAACTTCCGGTCGGCGCCGGGCACGTCGGCATCGATCATCGCCCAGCTGCCGGCGGGAACGACCGGGACGGTGCTCGCGGGCCCGCAGAGCGCGAACGGCTATCTCTGGTACCAGTTCCGCACCAGCGGCGGCACCACCGGCTGGGGCGTCCAAGACTGGCTCGCCAAGACCTCTGGCACGACCACTACGACCACGACAACGACCACCCCGGCGCCGGGCGCCAAGTTCGTCATCGGTGATTCCCTCCGGGTGACGGAGGCGGTCAACTTCCGCTCCGCGGCGGGCACCTCGGCGTCCGTGATCGCCGTCCTGGCCGCCGGCACGACGGGCACCGTCACCGGCGGGCCGACCTCGGCCAATGGCTACACCTGGTGGCAATTCCGCACGAGTGGCGGCACGACCGGTTGGGCCGTGCAGGACTGGCTGGAGAAGACCTCCGGGACAACGACGACCACCACCACGACCACGACTACCACCTCGGGTCCGACTACCACCACGACGACCGCCGCGCCTGGCAAGTTCGTGATCGGTGACGCGATCGTGGCGACGGAGGCGGTCAACATCCGCAGCGGCGCGGGAACATCCAACCCGGTGGTGACCTTCACGAACGCGGGCGGCACGGCGACCGTCATCGGTGGTCCCCAGATGGCCAACGGCCTCCGCTGGTGGAACATCCGGACCTCGGGCGGGCAGACCGGCTGGTCGATCGAGGACCCGTGGGAGAAGGCCGGGACCACGACGACCACGACCGCCGCACCGCCGAAGTTCGTGACCGGCAACGCGATCCGGGTCACGGAGGCCGTGAACTTCCGGTCCGCTGCCGGGACGTCCGCTTCGGTGATCGCGGTTCTCGCGGCTGGCACCACCGGCACCATCACCGGTGGTCCGCAGAGCGCGAACGGCTACGTCTGGTACCAGTTCCGCACCAGCGGTGGCACCACCGGCTGGGCGGTTCAGGACTGGCTCGCCAAGCAGTAGGCGTGGGCGGAGTCCGCATCGGATCAGGCTATGCAGAAGGACGCCGGGCGGAGATCGCATCTCCGCCGG
>JBQCJS010000374.1:0-3524 GCA_051952485.1 Thermomicrobiales bacterium
CACGAACCGGCGCTCCAGCGTGTAACCGCTCTCGTCCGCCGTCAGCAGCGTCCACATCGCGCGATGCTCGTCTGTCCCCGGCAGGCTGACGCTTCCCAGGTTGTGGACGTGGATCGTCGAGTCGCCCACGGCTACCTCGCGGTCGAGCGGGATGTGCGTGTGCCCGACGATCACCAGATCCGCGTCGGCCCTGGCCAGCGCCTCGGCGAGTTCGGCGTTCGTCATCTCCGCGTCGATCCCGCGTCCGTCGTCGGTGCCCGGCGCGGCGTGAACCAGCAGCACGCGCGTACCGTCCGGGAGCGTCACCCGCACTTCCAGCGGGATCGCGCGCAACCACGCATCGTGACCGGATGCGGCGATCGCCCCGGCTGCCCATGGAAAACTGGCGATCAGCGCGAGGGAGCTCTCCAGCGCAGCCCGATCTCCCTGCACCTTCTCGATCCGGTCCGGAGCCCAGGGCGCGTTCCCGGCCAGGACATAGTGATCGGTATTGCCGCGCACGAAGCGGGCATCCGGCAGGGCGGCCAGCGTGCGCGCCGCGTTCGCGGGATGGGGCCCGAGCGCGACCAGATCGCCGACGACCCAGGAGCCATCGATGGGGTGCTCGCGCGCGATGTCGGCCAGCACGGCGTCCAGCGCGAGCGTGTTGCCGTGGACATCGGAGAAGATCGCGATCTTCATGGGGGAACGCTCCTGCTGGGTCGGGGCGGGATGGAAGGCTGTGCCCAGTGTACGCCGGAGCAGACCGCTACAGGATCGGACGGACGATCTGGGAGCGGCGCAGGCTCATCAGGTAGCGGCTGAGCAGGAGCATCACCACCGCCGGGCCGACGATGGCGACCGCGAACCCGATCCGCTCCCGCATCGAGGCGAGATCGCCCGCATACCACCAGAGCGCCGTCACCCCGACCGCGACCGCCAGCGCCACCTGGCTGATCCGGTAGCCGGACCGGACGGACGACATCAGCCAGATGCCGGTGAGGGCGAGGGCGATGGGGCAGAGGAACGCCGAGAGGACGAGCGCGGGCGATGGCGTCGGGTCCGGGATGAGCCAGCGGAGCAGCGCGACGGTCGCCCCCGCCGCCGCCAGGAAGGCGAACGCGATGGCGACGATCCGCACCGGATGCCGGCGCAGCGGCCGGTGCTGGCGGCGCTGCTCGACGGGCAAGGGCAACGGGACGAAGCCGGCGGCAGGATCGTGGGGGGTGGGAACGTGACTGGACATCGGTGCGCTCTCGGTGAGGATTGGGTCACGCCAACCCTGCGCCGTGGAGGGCGGATGCCGCTCCACGGGGCTGCGAGTCGGGTGCTGGATGAACTGCGTTCCTGGGTCCCGACATGGCCGGCGCTGGTGGGGTGACGTCGCCCTCCGAGGGATTCCGTGCCGCCCTGTCACGCGCAATCATCATGTATGTGCCGTATTTGTGCAACCCGTTCCGCACAGGACCTCCGGGCCCCCGTCATGGGTCGAAATGCTGGAACCGGCGGCAGGGGCCAGGCGTTGCCTCGACAACGGGAACGCGAGGAATCCGTCGTCATCGTCATCGCTGTGGCACCGGCCGCCCGCATCCGCGATCGCTGCCCTCGGCCCCCGTCCTGCCAGCTGCATCACCGGGAGGTATCACCATGTCTCCGCTCTCCACGCCGTCGGCCACACCCGTTCGTTCCGCCGGTCGCTTCCCACGCGGCTGGACGCGGCGTGCGCTCCTGGGAGGCGTGTTCCTCGCGCTGCCCGGGGCGGCGCTGGTCGCCGGTAGCGGACCGGCCGGGGCGGCGCGCGCCATCCGGTGCGACCGCGATGCGGACGATCCCGGCTTGATCGCCGATGATGCCTGGGCCGGCCCGACCTTCGGGCTGGTGGTCTCCTGGGAGCCGGTGCGCTGGGTCCTCGGGGAGCGGGGCAACCCGTATGTCGCGGACTCCATGGGGCGGGAGGATCGTCCCATCGATTGCGGCTTCGGGCAGGGCGGCAGCGACCGCCTCACCCTCGTGAATGGCATGTGGGCGTCCGGTGTCTGCCTCATCGAGAGCTACGACCGCCTGATGTGGACCCCAGCGAGCATGGAGGAGGCGATGGCGCAGCCCGGCTGGGTCCAGAACCTCCGCGTGGCCGCCGGCAGTCACCTCCTGCTGGCCGAGCGCGACGGCGACACCCTCGCGGCGGTCGCGGCAGACGATGGCGTGCCGGGGCACATCGTCTACTGGCAGGCGACCTTCCCCGAGGCCGATGAGGGCGTGATCCACGAACTGACGCTACACATGTGGGAGGCGGGCGCTGTTTACGCGCTGCACGACCTCGAGGGAATCGCCATCGACGGGATCGATCCCTTCGCGGTCGTCGATCTCGACACCGTGCGGGAGGCGATCGGCGCTGCGCCCGCCTGACGACGGTCCCTCGTTACGTCCGGGGGGACGCGAGGGCGGCAACCAGGCGGTCGTTGAGCGCACGCGCGGCTGCGTCTGCCGCCCTCGCCGTTGCGTCGGCGGTCGCGTCCGGCCCGGCGGCGTAGATGACCGCGCGCGACGTGCTCACGATCATGCCGGCGCCGGTCGAGTCCCGGCCAGCCCGCATCGCCGCCTCGATATCGCCGCCCTGCGCGCCGATCCCCAGCACCAGCAGGGGTAGGTCGCCCACCGCCGCCCGGACCGCCGCCATCCGTTCCGGGTTTGTCGCCCCGACCGTCACGCCGCAGTTCCCCAGGGCATTCCACGTCCCGGCGACCTGCCGTGCCATGTGGACGGCCAACGGCTCGCCACCCGGTCCCACGGGGAGGTCCTGCACCTCGCCCGCGTTGGGATTCGAGTTCGCCGCCATCACGATGATGCCCTTGTCCGCCCGCTCCAGGAACGGGGTGAGGGCCTCCCGCCCAAACCACGGATGGACCGT
The DNA here is from genome assembly GCA_051952485.1 of Thermomicrobiales bacterium. GTDB lineage: Bacteria > Chloroflexota > Chloroflexia > Thermomicrobiales > UBA6265 > JASGDN01. The sequence goes on from JBQCJS010000374.1 coordinate 2,888, forward strand.
GACCGCATCGGCGTCGATGACCTCGAAGGCGGCGACCGCGTACCGCGCGTTCGTCTCACCGATGTCCGCCCGCTTCGCGTCGAGCAGGACGGGGATGCCGGGCGCGGTCTCGTGGATGTAGGCCACCGTGGCGACGAGGGCGCGATGCCCCTCCTCGCCCAGCGCCTCGTACCAGGCGGCGTTCGGCTTGTACGCGCAGACGTGATCGCGCGTGGCGTCGACGATCGCGCGGTTGAAGGCGACGATCGCCTCCCCGATGGGAACCCCGTCGCGAAACGCCGGGGGAATCCGCTCCGGCAGGGGGTCGAGCCCGACGCACAGGTGCCTGCCCGCCGACCAACGGGCGCGCAATGCCGCCACGAAGGGGCTCGGGCTGGCAATGGCGGGGGGCGTGGCGGGTCCTGATGCCGGTGAAGGGGCTGCGATCATGGGGCGCCTCCGGGGAATGCGACGGTTCTCGCGCCCACGGTACCACGACCTCCCGATGCCATTCCCAGCCCCCGGCCCCTTGCGGCATGGAGAGGGCTGGGAGATGATCCCGCCAGACAACCACAGTCACGGCCACGGTCACTGCCACCGCCACCGACGGCGTCCGCGCCGGACCCGCAGCAAGGAGCGTCCTTTCCTCATGGCCTAT
>JBQCJS010000375.1:0-2567 GCA_051952485.1 Thermomicrobiales bacterium
CGCCTCATCATCCGGGGCGGCAGCGCCGGCGGCTACACCACGCTGGCCGCGCTCACCTTCCGCGATGTCTTCACCGCCGGCGCCAGCTACTTCGGAATCGGTGACCTCGAAGCGCTGGCGACCGACACCCACAAGCTGGAATCCCGTTACCTCGACAGCCTGATCGGCCCGTATCCGGAGCGCAAGGACCTCTACGATGCCCGCTCCCCGATCCATCACACGGACAGGCTCAGCAGCCCGATGATCCTCTTCCAGGGCCTGGAGGACCTCGTGGTCCCGCCCGCGCAGGCGACCACCATGGCCGATGCCGTCCGCAAGAAGGGGCTGCCGGTCGCGCTCTTCCTGTACGAGGGGGAGGGCCACGGCTTCCGGCAGGCCGAGACCATCATCCACACCACCGAGGCGGAACTGTCGTTCTACGCGCAGCTCTTCCGCTTCCCGCTCGCCGACGACATGACCCCGATCGCCATCGACAACCTCCACCTGTTCGGGGAGCGCAACGACTATTTGTAGCGAGGAAAGAGGCGAGAGAAACGAGCAAAGAGAACTGCGATAGCCGTTCGCACAGGGAAGGGCTTCCTCCGTCAGCCGTTTCGCCCATCTCATCCAACGGTGGGCATGGCGGCAGCTGGCATCGGACCCCACCCTGTGCCGGGACGGGTCGAGCAACCGACCTATCCGGTTGCCGTACCACTCCCTCTCCGATGCTCGCCTCCCGCTCCGCCCTCCTTCATGCTCTTTCCTCTTTTCTCTCGCCTCGTTTCTCATCCCGGAGTTCCCATGCCCGCGTATCGTTCCCGAACCACCACCCACGGCCGCAACATGGCCGGCGCCCGCGGCCTCTGGCGCGCCACCGGCGTCAAGGACGGCGACTTCGGCAAGCCGATCATCGCCGTCGTCAACTCCTTCACCCAGTTCGTCCCCGGTCACGTCCACCTGAAGGACCTCGGCCAGCTCGTCGCCCGCGAGATCGAGGCGGCGGGCGGCATCGCCAAGGAGTTCAACACCATCGCCGTGGACGACGGCATCGCGATGGGGCACGACGGGATGCTCTATTCGCTGCCCTCCCGCGAGATCATCGCCGACAGCGTCGAGTACATGGTGAATGCGCACTGCGCCGATGCGATGGTCTGCATCTCCAACTGCGACAAGATCACCCCGGGCATGCTGAACGCGGCGATGCGGCTGAACATCCCCGCCGTCTTCGTCTCCGGGGGACCGATGGAGGCCGGCAAGGTCGTCTTCAACGGCACCACCCGCTCGATGGACCTGATCGACGCGATGGTCGCCGCCGCCGACGACCGCATCTCCGATGCCGAGGTGCAGGTGATCGAGCGCTCGGCCTGCCCCACCTGCGGCTCCTGCTCCGGCATGTTCACCGCGAACTCGATGAACTGCCTGACCGAGGCGCTTGGCCTCTCGCTGCCCGGCAACGGGTCCACCCTCGCCACCCACGCCGACCGCAAGCGCCTCTTCGAGGAGGCCGGCCGCCTGGTCGTCGGGCTCGCCCGTCGTTACTACGAGAACGACGACGAATCGGTCCTGCCCCGCGCCATCGCGAACAAGGCCGCCTTCGAGAACGCCATGTCGCTCGACATCGCGATGGGCGGCTCCACGAACACCGTGCTGCACATCCTCGCCGCCGCCTACGAGGGTGGGATCGACTTCACGATGGACGACATCGACGCCCTCTCGCGCCGCGTGCCCTGCCTCGCGAAGGTCGCCCCTGCCAAGGCCGATGTCCACATGGAGGATGTCCACCGCGCGGGTGGCATCATGGCCATCCTTGGCCAGCTCGACGAGGCCGGCCTGATCCATCGCGACACCCCGACCGTCCACACGGCCACCCTCGGCGAGGCGATCGACCGCTGGGCGATCGACCGCACCGACGATGACGCAGTGCGCGCGTTCTTCCGGGCCGCGCCGGGCGGCATCCCCACGCAGGTCGCTTTCAGCCAGGACGCCCGCTGGGACGACCTCGATCTCGACCGCGAGCACGGCGTGATCCGTTCCGCCGAGCATCCCTTCTCGAAGGACGGCGGCCTGGCGGTGCTCAAGGGCAACATCGCGCTCGACGGCTGCATCGTGAAGACCGCCGGCGTGGACGAGTCGATCCTCACCTTCACCGGCCCGGCTGTCGTCTTCGAGAGCCAGAACGACGCCGTGAAGGGCATCCTCGGGGGCGAGGTGAAGGCCGGCGATGTGGTGGTGATCCGCTACGAGGGACCGAAGGGTGGTCCGGGGATGCAGGAGATGCTCTACCCGACGAGCTACCTCAAGTCCCGCGGCCTGGGGAAGGCGTGCGCGCTGGTAACGGACGGACGCTTCTCCGGCGGCACCTCCGGCCTCTCGATCGGTCACGCCTCGCCGGAAGCCGCTCAGGGCGGCGCGATCGGCCTGGTGCGGAACGGTGACACCATCGCGATCGACATCCCGAACCGCACGATCCACCTCGCCGTCTCCGACGACGAGCTCGCGGCCCGCCGCGCCGAGCAGGATCGCCTCGGCTGGAAACCCGCCGCGCCGCGCAAGCGGAACGTCACGACGGCGCTCAGGGCCTACGCCGC
>JBQCJS010000376.1:0-2273 GCA_051952485.1 Thermomicrobiales bacterium
GTCCAGTTCGCCGTGGAGCACGGCCTGGACTATCTCGGGCTGAGCTTCATCAGCGATGCCAGCGATCTCACCCTCACCCGCGACGTCGCGCGGCAGTACCGGGCGAGCGAGAGCGATTCCCTGCCCGGCATCATCTCGAAGATCGAGCGACCGCAGGCCCTCGACAACCTACGCGAGATCGCCGAGGCGTCGGACGGGATCATGGTGGCGCGGGGCGACCTCGGCGTGCAGTTGCCGCCGGAGCGCGTGCCGCGCGCGCAGAAGCGGATCATCGGCGTCGCCAACGAGCTCGGGCTGCCGGTCATCACCGCGACCCAGATGCTCGAATCGATGATCAACCAGCCGGTCGCCACCCGCGCCGAGACCAGCGATGTCGCGAACGCGGTCTGGGACGGCACCGATGCGGTGATGCTCTCCGCCGAATCGGCGGTGGGCAAGTATCCGATCGAGGCCGTGCAGACGATGGACCGCATCATCCGCGAGGTAGAGAAGGACGGCCCGATCCGCTCGGCGGCGTCCAGGATCTCGCCGCGGCTGGACGATCCTGGCGCCAAGTTCGCGGACGCGGTCGCTCGCGCGGCCTTCCAGCTCGGCGACCAGACTCCGGCGCAGTACCTGATCGTCTTCTCGAAGTCGGGTTCGTCGGTGCGTCACGTCGCGAAGTACCGCCCGACCCCGCCGATCATCGCGGCGGTGGACACGGAGGAGGTCGCCCGGAGGATGAACCTCGTCTGGGGCGTTCGGAGCGTCGTCGTACCGGTCGAGACGGACCCGGACGAACTCTTCCGCAAAACCGGGAAGCTCATCGTGGAGGAGGGCTTGGCGAAGGAGGGCGATTACGCGCTCATCGTCGGTTCGCTGCCGATGACGAACGTCTCGGGCCGCACCAACCTCGTCCACTTCCGCAAGATCGGCGAATAGGCGTCGCGCCGATCCCGGAATCCTGATAGCCTTTGCGCAATCGAACGAACTCCGGCCCGGCGGCGCATCCCCGGCCCGGAGTTCGGCCTGTATCCCGCGGCCTGGCCGCATTACGCTCACGGAGCACGTTTCGATGGCGAATATCCTCCAGCATCTCCCGGTCGGCGAGCGCGTCGGCATCGCGTTCTCGGGTGGCCTCGATACCAGCGCCGCCATCACCTGGATGCGCGAGAAGGGGGCGATCCCCTACGCCTACACCGCCAACCTCGGGCAGCCGGACGAGAACGACTACGAGGACATCCCTCGCCGCGCGAAAGACTACGGGGCCGAGGACGCCCGCCTGATCGATTGCCGGGCGCAGCTCGTCGGCGAGGGGATCGCGGCGATCCAGTCCGGCGCGTTCCACATCTCCACGGCCGGACAGACCTACTTCAACACCACCCCCCTCGGGCGGGCCGTCACCGGCACGATGCTCGTCGCGGCGATGAAGGAGGACGGCGTCAACATCTGGGGCGACGGCAGCACCTACAAGGGCAACGACATCGAGCGGTTCTATCGCTACGGCCTGCTGGTGAACCCGGGCCTGCGCATCTACAAGCCGTGGCTGGACGAGCAGTTCATCGACGAGCTCGGCGGCCGGGCGGAGATGTCCGCCTACCTGCAGAAGCAGGGGCACGACTACAAGATGTCGGCGGAGAAGGCCTATTCCACCGACTCCAACATCCTGGGCGCGACCCATGAGGCGAAGGACCTGGAGCAGCTCTCCACCAGCGCCTACATCGTCAACCCGATCATGGGCGTCGCCTTCTGGAAGGACGATGTCCCGGTCGCCTACGAGGAAGTGACCGTCACCTTCGAGGCCGGCGTCCCGGTCGCGATCAATGGGCGGTCCTTCGCCGACCAAGTGGACCTCCTCACCGAGGCGAACGCCATCGGCGGACGTCACGGCCTCGGCATGAGCGACCAGATCGAGAACCGGATCATCGAATCGAAGAGCCGGGGCATCTACGAGAGCCCGGGCATGGCGCTGCTCTTCATCGCCTACGAGCGGCTGGTGACCGGCATCCATAACGAGGACACCATCGAGCAGTATCGCGAGAACGGGCGCAAGCTCGGGCGCCTGCTGTACCAGGGCCGCTGGTTCGACCCGCAGGCGATCATTCTGCGCGAATCGGCCCAGCGCTGGGTGGCGAAACTCATCTCCGGCGAGGTCACGCTCGGCCTGCGGCGCGGCAATGACTACACGATCCTGAACACGCAGTCGGCGAACCTCACCTATATCCCGGAACGGCTGACGATGGAGAAGGGTGAGGCGACCTTCTCCCCGACCGACCGCATCGGCCAGCTGACGA
>JBQCJS010000377.1:0-2247 GCA_051952485.1 Thermomicrobiales bacterium
ACCGGCATCCAGGGCATGAAATCGGTCCAGACCCAGTCCTCCGAAGGCTTCTCCGTCATCGTGGCCGAGTTCGATTACGGCCAGGACATGGCGAAGGCGCAACAGGACATTTCGGAGGCGATCACCAATGTGACGCTCCCGAGCGGGGTCGCCCAGCCGAAGATCCAGCGCATCAACCTCCAGCAGTTCCCGGTGATCCAGCTCGCCATCACGTCGGAGGACGGCAAGGACCTCTCCGCCCTGCGCGCGATCGCGGACACCGAGTTCGTGCCGAAGCTCTCCTCCGCCGATGGCGTCAGCCGGGTGGAAGTGGTCGGCGGCAGCACGAACCAGTTGGTGATCGCGCTCGATCCGCAGAAGATGGCGGCGAACAACATCACCACCGATCAGGTGAGCGGCGCCCTCCAGGCCAACAACATCAGCATCCCCGCTGGCACCATCGCCGATGGCACCACCACGCTCCCGGTGCGCGTCGGCAGCCAGATCACCACCACCGCGGCGCTCGAGGCGCTCGTGGTCGGCGTCACGCCGGGGTCGGACCCGAAGCCGGTCACCCTCGGGGAGATCGCCAAGGTCGATGTCGTCGCGGCGGACACCTCCGGCGTGGCGCGCACGAACGGCGCCGAGAGCATCGCGATCAACGTCTACATGTCGCAGGGCGCGAACACCGTCGACACCGCCAGCGCCGTCCGCGACCAGCTGAAGCAGGTGGAATCGGACCTCGATGCCTCGGGCACGAAGGTGAACGTCACCACCCTGCTCGACCAGTCGTAATAAATCCAGAGCTCCATCGACTCGCTCGTGCGCGAGGCGTTGCTGGGCGCGATCTTCGCGATCATCGTGATCCTGGTCTTCCTGCTCAGCGTCCGCTCGACCCTGGTCACGGCGATCTCGATCCCGACCTCGATGCTCATCACCTTCGTCATCCTCTGGTGGCAGGGCATCTCTCTCAACATCATGACCCTCGGCGGCCTCGCGGTGGCGGTCGGCCGCGTGGTGGACGACTCGATCGTCGTCCTGGAGAGCCTCTTCCGGCACGTCAAGCGTGGCGAGCCAGTGAAGCAGGCGACGATCAACGGCACCAAGGAAGTGGCCCTGGCGATTACCGCCAGCACGCTGACGACCGTGGCGGTCTTCCTGCCGCTGGCGTTCGTAGGTGGCCTGATCGGCGAGATCTTCCGCCCCTTCGCCGATCAGGACCTTCGCCCTGCTCTCGTCTCTGCTGGTGGCGCTGACGATCGTGCCGGTGATGGCCAGCTTCTTCATCAAGGCGAATCCGGAAGGCGCCGAGATCGACACGGCGGACCACCATCCGCGCATCGCCCGCTACTACGAGCCGATCCTGCGCAAGGCGCTCTTCCACCCGGTGATCACGCTGGTGCTGGTGGCGGCGATCTTCGTCGGGTCGCTGGCCCTGACGCCGCTGATCGGCACGTCGTTCCTGCCCTCCTCCGGTGAGAAGGGCGCCAGCATCGTCATCGACTATCCGGAGGGCACCTCGCAGCAGGCGACGGTCGACCAGGTCGGCCAGCTGGAACAGGTGGTCAAGGACACGGCGAACGTTGAATCGCTGCAGACGCAGATCGGTGGCGATGACCTGACGGCGGCGCTCACCGGCGCCAGCGGCAGCCGCGCGACGATGACCGTCGTCTTCGACGACAGCGTGAACCTGACGCAGACCCTGAACGACGTGCGCTCGGCGCTGGAGTCGAAGGCGAACGGCGCGAAGATCAGCGTCTCCAACCTCGATTCGCAGGGCGGCGCGAACATCCAGGTCGTGATCTCCGGCACGGATTACGCAGCGGTCTCCCAGGCCGCGAACGACCTCACCGGCAAGCTGCAGGGCGTGAACGACCTCGCCAATGTCGAGAACGACGTGGTCGCCGCCAAGCCGGAGTTGCAGGTGACGATCGACCCGGCGAAGGCCGCCGCCGCGGGCACGACCACCGCGCAGGTGGGGATGCTCGTCCGCAACGCCCTCACCGGTTCCAGCGCCGGGGTGATCACGCTGGAGAACGGCACCTTCCCGGTGCAGCTGATCGTCAGCGGCGCGGACTCGAAGGAGACCCTCGCCAAGCTGCCGGTCGCCGGCGGCGGCCAGGTCACGTTGGACCAGATCGCAACGATCGAGCAGGTCGAAGGACCGGTGCAGGTGAGCCGGATCGATGGCGCCCGCTCGGCGACGATCACCGGCACCATCACCTCCGATGCGACGGGCGGCGTGAACGCGGATGTCGCGAAGATCGT
>JBQCJS010000378.1:0-2010 GCA_051952485.1 Thermomicrobiales bacterium
CCGAGCTTTTGGGTTGTTTTTTGTGTTTTTTTTTGTTTATGGTGTTGGGTTTTTGCGGGGTGGGCCCCATTTTTTGGCGCCCCCAACAAACGACCGGACTGCCAAGCGATTCGGTCGTTCGTAGGGCGAACCCTTGTGGTTCGCCGAGATCTCAACGCAATGCCAGGTTAGTCTGGACAGTCCACTGAGCACAGCCGAAGGGCTCGGGATCACGGACATGACGGGCGGGACGATTAGAGAAGGAAACATCAGGACGCGGGAATGCCGGTCGCGGAACGGCACGTCACGGCGCGGCCGTGGGTGTGGCTATCGCTGTGGCTGTGGCCGTCGGGGCGAGGGATACCGTCGCCGTGGGCGGCCCAGCAGTGGGAGATGCCGCCGGCGATGCGGTCGGCGCCGGCGTCCCCCGAGCGGTGGTTGGCGTCGGTGTCGGCGTCGGCGGCGTGGGGACGACCGCGTTCGGCTGGGCGGCGGGCGGGGCGGTGGCGCCACCCGGCGGCCACGGCGCGTCCTTCTGGCGGACGAGGTAGACCCACGTCTCGTCGTTCTCCAGCCACTGGTCGTATTGCGCCTTCTCGACGACCACGTAGCCGGGATAGTCCCCCGGGTCCGTCGTCACGACGTAGGTTGCATCCGAGTTCTTCGCATAGAAGTAGAGCCACCACGGCGAGCCCTTCGGCGCGCGCGATTTCGTGACGCCCTCGTCCAGCATCTCCGTGTAAAGGTGGTAGCCGTCCCAGCCGGACCCGGCGTCCAGCTTCTCGTTGGGAACGCCCGCCGCGTTCGCCGTCCGCGCCATCGACCAGACGGCATCCATGTAGACGAGGTAATCCCGCGTTCCCGCGACCGAGAAGGCCGCGACGACCGCGAGCACGAGCCACCCGGCCGGATCGAAGAGCCGCACATCGCGCAGGGACCAGAGCAGCAGCGCGATCGCGAGCGGGATCAGCGGCAGCAGGTAGCGATCCAGCGAGCCGCCCCGGTTCAGGTAGTGGAAGCTGGGCGGCAGCACGCCGACCACCTGCCAGAGTCCGACCATCGCCACCAGCCCGGCCACCGCCCGCTGCGGCGAGACCTCCGGCACGATCGTCCGGCAAATCATCAGCCCGGCGACGATCGCCCCGATCGCCGCCAGGATCGTCGCGACCTGGTAGACCTCCGGCCACTCGATCAGGCGCAGGCGTCCACCCGGCACATCGGGCGCCCCAAGGCCGCCGGAGCCGACGAACTGCGGGATGTAGGGCATCTTCCGGCCCTGCCCGGTCACGAAGAAGAGGCCGGTGATGACGATGCCGGTGGTTCCGAGGAAGAACCAGTACCCCAGCGGCGTCCGGAAGCTCCCTCCTCCTTCGCGCCGCTCGCCACCGCGCCAGCCGGGCGCGATCGCCACGAGGATCGGGACCAGGATCAGCCCGAGGTACATCAGCTCGTAGAAGGTCAGGTAGCGGACCAGGTGCCATGCTCCTGCCCAGCCGGCCTCCCGCATCTCGTCGAAGAAGCTCTCCTGCACCGCTGTCACATCGTTGAACCAGCGCAGCCAGACGTAGTACCCGACGAGCATCGCCGCGGGGGCCGCCGCCACCTGGAGGACCCGCTTCAGCCCGGCCAGGTCGAACCAGACCCGGCGCGTGGCGACGAGGAAGAAGACCACCGCCAGCGGGATCAGCGCCCCCTGCTGGCGAATCCAGAAGGCATAGCCCGCCGCCAGCGACCCGAGCACGATCACCCACGGCCGCCGGTGTTCCTCGTCCAGCCCCTTCGCGTAGAGCGCGACCGCCACCAGCAGCCAGGAGGTGAAGTGGGGGTCGGTCATGAAGGTGAACGAGAGGACGAAGCTCAGCGGGTTGAACAGGTAGAGCGTCGTCCCCAGCACGCTGCGGTTCCGGCTGACGCCCAGCATCCGGAGGATGGCGTAGAGCGCCATCGCCCCGATCGCGACCGCCACCACGGTCGAGAGGCGCATCACCCCGAGGTCCATCCCGAACACGAGCGCGAAGAGGCCGCCCCAGA
>JBQCJS010000379.1:0-3375 GCA_051952485.1 Thermomicrobiales bacterium
GCTTTCCGTCAGGCTGGCGGACGTCCGGGCCGACCAGTCTCCCACCTGACCATCCGGTTCCCCGAACAGCATGAAGGACCTTGCCATGACCCGCTATCTCGTCATCCATACGCCACGCACCGAGGACGATGGCCGGCTGCATCCTCCCACCCGCCTTCCGGAACTCGCCCGCGATCACGGCAAGGAGGGCGCTTCCCCACGCTGGCTGACCACCTTCTCGCCCGACCTGCACGACGATCGCATGGTTTCCATGTGGGAAGCGAAGAGCGCCGGGGATATCCAGCAGGTGATCTTCGATTACGGCTTCCTCGACAACTACGATGCCCACGCGATCGCGGTCCGTGAGTGGGGACCGGATGAGGTCCTCGCGGCGGGCGACGAGTAGCACCTCGTCCCGAAGCGGACCGCAATGCGACCGGAGAAACGGGCAGGGTCGGAGGCGTTCCGCCATTGCACGCGATATGCGATGCTGGGGTGAGGCCCCCATGCCTCGCCAGCCCGCCGGCTGGCCCACCTCGACTTCATCCATCACAGGAGGGACGTTCATGGCAACGACATTCTCGGCGGTTGGCCGCCGGACGAAGCGCATCGATTCCCCTCCGAAGCTGATCGGCGCCGAGAAGTTCACCGCCGACCTTCGGCTTCCGGGCATGGTGCGCGCGGCAATCGTCGGCAGCCCCCACGCGCACGCCCGCATCCTGGGCATGAACAAGGATGCCGCGCTCGCGGTCCCCGGCGTCGTCGCCGTACTCACGAACGACGATCTTCCCGTTCGCAGGGATGACCACGGCAATCCCATCGCGGAGCTGATGGCCGGGACGGAAGCCCTGCACGTCGGTCAACCCGTCGCCATCGTGCTGGCCGAGACCGATGCCGCCGCCCAGGATGCCGCCGAACTCGTCGAGATCGACTACGAACCGCTTCCGGTGGTCGTGGACCTCGTGGAGGCGATCAAGCCCGATGCGCCGCTGGTCAGCCAGGGACGCTCCGGCGCGTTCGCCGACGAGGCCGCGATGCACAACGCGGACGCCGCCGCTGCCGGTGGCGACAACGAGGAACTGCCGCCGAACGTCTCCAGCGCCGTGAACTTCGAGCGCGGGTATGTCGCTGCCGGATTCGCCGAGGCGGATGTGGTCGTCGAGTTGCACATCGACTCCGCGATGGTCCACCAGGGATACATCGAGCCGCAGGTCGCGCTCGCCGTCCCGGAGGGCTTCCAGGACCTCACCATCTACACCAGCACCCAGGGGGCGTTCCACGGCCGCCACAAGGTCGCGGATACGCTCGGGCTGCCGGATTCCTCCGTCAATATCGTTCCCATGCCGGTGGGCGGCGGCTTCGGCGGCAAGTTCGTCCTCATCGAACCGCTGGTCGCCGCGATGGCGAAGGCAATCGACCGCCCAGTGCTCCTCCAGTACACCCGCAGCGACGACTTCCTCGCCGGGAACCCGGCGCCGGAGTGCCGTATCGACATCAAGCTCGGTGCGAAGAAGACCGGTGAGATCACCGCGCTCGAATCGGAACTGATCTTCGACTCCGGTGCCGCGTCCGGGTCGCCGCTCGGCATCGCCGCGATCCTGCTCGGCGGCTACTATCGCTTCCCGAACCTGAAGATCCACGGTTTCGAGACGCAGACCCACAAGCCGAGCAGCGGCTCCTACCGCGCTCCAGGAGCCCAGCAGGGCACGTTCGCCATCGAGTCCGCGATGGACGAGCTGGCCGCGAAGCTGGACATCGATCCGCTCGAACTCCGCCTGCTGAACTGCGTCGAGGAAGGCGACCTCCGCCCGACCGGCGGTCCGTGGCCGAAGATCGGCCTGCGGCAGGTCCTGGAGGCGATGAAGGCGCACCCGCTGTGGCAGCAGCGCGAGCAACGTCGCGCGGAGGGCAAGGGCGTCGGCATCGCGGTGGGCGGCTGGCCCGGCGGCATCGAGCCGGCCACGGCCACCTGCCGCCTGGACGCGGACGGCAAGCTGACCGTCGTCCTCGGTTCGGTCGACCTCAACGGGACGAACACCACGTTCGCGCAGATCGCCGCCGAAGCGATCGGCGGTGACATCAGCGATGTCCGCGTCACCACCGCCGATACGGACAGCGCGCCGTTCGCGGGCGGCACCGGTGGCTCGAAGATCACCTACACGGTCGGGCCAGCGGTGATGAAGGCGGCCGCCGACGCCGTCGAGCAGATCAAGAACATCGCCGCCAAGCAGCTCGAAGCCTCACCGGAGGACCTCGAACTCGTGGAGGGTGCCGTCCGGGTGAAGGGTGTGCCCGGGACGGCGCTGACGCTCAAGGAGATCGCGGCGCTCAGCCTCGCGATGTCGCACGACTCCGAACCGGTGATCGGGCGCGGCGGCAGCGGCATCACCCAGAGCGCGCCGGGCTTCGCAGGCCACATCGCGGAGGTCGCCGTCGACGAACTGACCGGCGAGGTGCGCGTCACCGACTACGTGGCGGTGCAGGATGTCGGCTTCGCGATCAACCCGGCGGCCGTCGAGGGTCAGATCCACGGTGGCGTCGCGCAGGGCATCGGCTGGGCGCTCTACGAGGGCATCACCTATGACGAGGACGGCCAGCCGCTCGCCGCGAGCCTGCTGGACTACACCCTGCCGCGTTCGCACATGATCCCGAACATGGACATCGTGCTGGTCGAGATCGCGTCCGATTCCGGTCCCTACGGCGCCAAGGGCGTCGGTGAGCCGCCGGCCATTCCCGGCGCGGCGGCGGTGGGCAACGCGATCCGGGATGCCGTCGGCGCCCGGGTCACCACCCTGCCGATTCGGGCACCGCATGTCCTCGCGCAGATGCCGTAGCGGTCGCAGCTCCTGAACGAGATGGGCGGGCGGCGGAGCGATCGACTCCGCCGCTCGCCCGTTTGTCGTACGCATCGAACGGACGTTCTTGGTATCTTTGACGGCGTACACTCGTCCGTTCGCCCCATCGATCGCCACACCTGCCGGAAGCGTCCATGCTGCTCGAACTCTCCATCGCCAACTTCGCCATCATCGAGCGCACCACCATCCGCTTCGATGCGGGGCTGAACGTGCTCACCGGCGAGACTGGCGCAGGAAAGTCGATCCTCCTCGATGCCCTTGGCGCCGTGCTCGGGCAGCGGGTGAGCAGTGACCTCGTGCGGACCGGAGCCAAGGCGGCGCAGATCGAAGCGTTGTTCCAGCCGGCACCGGACGTGCTGGCCCGCCTGGCTCCCACCTTCGAGGAGCTGGGTATCGAGATCGACGAGGACGGCACGATCGTGGTGGCGCGGGACATCCTCGCCGGTGGACGCTCCACCGCCCGCCTGAACGGCCGCCTCGTCACTGCCTCGGCCCTGAATGCCGTCGGGGCGGCGCTCGTGGACATCCACGGCCAGTCTGA
>JBQCJS010000380.1:0-10274 GCA_051952485.1 Thermomicrobiales bacterium
GCCCCTACAAACGGCCGGATCGGCGGGCGTTCCGGTCGAACCACTTCGTAGGGCGAACCCTTGGACCACTGGTTCGCCGAGATCTCTGCGCAATGCCAGCCAAAGCGAGACGGACTACTCCGGGTGAACTCCGCGGCGCAATCAACGACGTGGCCTTCGCGATGATGCGAAGCCGAGGGGTCAGGGCGCGACGCGACGGTCCGCCTGCGTCAGCGATCGCCTATCGGGTCGGCAGGCGGGCAACGCCCATGCTGCCTGATCCCTCGACTCCGCTGCACGGTGTATGTCGTCCTGACATATGCCTCGCTCCGCTCGGGATGACACCAGAGGGAGTGGGGGGCGGCCATGATGGCTGAAGGTTGCAGGTCCACGAAGGCTTGTCGCGGGCTAGGGTTCCGCGACGATCAGGCGGGCGCCGTGCGTTTCGGCCAGCGGCAGGAGGCCCGTCGACCTTCCATCGCCTGCCAGTTCGACCTCCCACGGCTTCTCGCCACGCGCCTCCAGATGCGCCCGCAGCGGGTTCTCGCCCGTCACCGGCTCCAGCAGCTCGACCACCGCGCCGGAGGTGCCGACCGGGAAGCGCGTCGCGGCGGCGATCGCCGGGTCCCCCGGCGTGATGCCCATGCCGGTCGCGCCGGTGAGCGCGGCGTAGTCCGCCTCCGAGGCAGCGAGATCCCGCACCACGATCCGGACGGCACGGACGCCTCGCACGCCGTTCGGGTGGACCGACGCCTCTCCGGAAGGGACGCGCAGGGCGCGATCCGTCTCGTCGAAGCAGTAGAAGGGGAGCGAGGCGACACTGCCCTCGCCGAAGCGGAGGTTGCGCCAGTCGATGCGCTGCCCGTCCGGTCGGAAGCGTCCGCCGGCCTGGGGGTCCAGTGCATCGAGGCCCCGCTCCCGGAGCACGGCCACCTCGGCATCGAGGTCGTTCGTGCGGAGGGCGTAGTCGACGAAGCCCTCGCCGGCACGGTCGAGGATGCCGCGCCAGGCGTCGTTGCCGCCGGGCGTGTCGCGGAAGGCGATCAGCTCGAAGTAGACGCCATCCTGGAAGGTCACGAGGACGTTGGCGGATGCCCCGCCCTTGTGCTCGCCCCCAGGGGTGACCGTGAAGCCGGCGGCGGTGTAGTCGCGCGTCGCGGTGTCGAGGTCCTGAACGGCGATCACGATATGGTCGAATCCGACGGGCATCGAGGAGCCTCCTTCGTCTGGGGGTGCATCGGCGGCGATGGCGGACGGTCAGGCGTCGCGGGTCAGCTCGGCGAGGCGCTGGAAGTAGTCCGGGAAGGTCTTCGCGGTGCAGCCGGGATCGAGGATCGTCACACCCGGCGCGCGCAGGCCGGTGAGGGCGAAACTCATCGCCATCCGGTGGTCGTCGTAGGTATGAACCTCGGCGGGCGTGACGGGGCGCGGGCGGATCGTGAGGCCGTCCGCGAACTCGTCCACCTCCTGCCCGAGGCGGCGGAGTTCGGTCGCGACATCGGCGATGCGATCGGTCTCCTTCAGGCGGTTGTGGGCGATGCCGCGGATCGTCACCGGGCCATCGGCGAACGGCGCGATCGCCGCCAGCGTCTGGGCGGTATCCGAGATGACGTTGAAGTCGAACTCGCCGCCACGCAACGTGCCGTCCTCCGGGCCGCGCACGGTCGTCCGGGTGTCGGTCATCGTCACGGTCGCGCCCATCTGCTCCAGCACATGCACGAAGCCGAGGTCGCCCTGCGTGGAGCGGCTGCCGAGGCCGTCCACCGTCACCTCGCCGCCGGTGACTGCCGCCGCCGCGAAGAAGTAGGACGCGTTGGATGCGTCCGGCTCGATCTGGTAGGCGCGCCCCTCGTAGCGCTGGCCCGGGGCGACGCGGAAGGTCTTCCAGTCCACATCGTCGATCTCCGTCTCCACGCCGAACGCGCGCATCACGTCGGCGGTGATGACGATGTAGGGTTTCGAGACGAGTTCGCCTTCGACCTCGATGGTTACGCCGTCCCGCGCATACGGGGCGGCGAGCAGGAGACCGGTGAGGAACTGGCTGCTGAGGTTGCCGGAGACGGTCGTCGTGCCGCCGGTGAGCCCGGAGGTCCGGACGACGATGGGCGGGCAATCGGTGCCGGCCTCGCTGGTGGCGTCGACGCCGAGCTGGCGCAGGGCCGAGAGGAGCGGGCCGATCGGGCGTTGGCGCATCCGGGGCACGCCATCCAGCCGGTAGGTGCCGTGGCCGATGGCGAGGATGGCGGTGAGGAAGCGGGCGGTGGTGCCGGAGTTGCCGATGAAGAGGTCCGCATCGCTGGCCGGGAAGGCCCCGTCGCCGCCGTCGACCTCGAAGCGATAGTCCGCCGGGGCATCGGTGACGGTGAGGCCGAGCGCGTTGAGCGCCCCCGCCATGTAGCGGGTGTCGTCGCTGAAGAGGGCGCCGGTGAGGGTCGAGTGCCCACGGGCGAGGCCGGCGATCGGCAGGGCGCGGTTGGTGATGCTCTTGGAGCCGGGAACGAAGGCGGTGCCGGTGACGGGGCGGCGGACCGGGACGATCTCGATGCGGTCGGCGACGGATGACGAGGACATGGGCGCACGGTCTCCGCTAGGCGAATGGCGAGGGACGAACTGGACGCTATCGTACGCGATTCCGTCCGGGAGTGCGCCGCAAACGCCGGAAGGGGACGGCGCCGAGCCGTCCCCTTCGTCCGCGATTTCGTGTTTCGTGAGGGGGCGCTGCCATCGCACTACGCCGGTGAGGCTTCCGGCGAGGCGTCGAGATCCGGGGTCGCGTCAACCGTGGTGGGTGCATCCTCTCCCTGCATGCCGGCGACCAGGGCGGTCGTGTTCCAGGTGATCATCCTGATGTAGGTGTCGCCGTTGCTGCCCGGCTCACCGAGGGCATCGGTATAGAGGGTGGCGCCCACCTTGACGCCGGCCTCGCTGGCGACCGATTCCAGTAGCTGCGGGTTCTCGACGTTCTCGGGGAAGATCGCTTTCACGTTCGCCGCCTTGATCTGGTCGACGAGTTCCGCGATCTGCCTGGCGGACGGTTCGGCTTCTTCGGTCGAGAGGCCGAGGATGGTGCCGACGATCTCGATCCCGTAGGCGTCCGTGTAGTAGCCGAGCGCGTCGTGCGAGGTCACGATCCGGCGTTCCTCCGCCGGCACCGCGCCGACCTGCGCCTTCACCCAGCCATCCAGGGCGCCGAGCTGCCCGACATACGCATCGTGCGCGCGCTGGAAGGTGGCGCGGAGGTCGAGGTCGCCTTGTCCGAGCGCCGTGGTGATGGTGCCGCAGGCGGTGATGGCGTTCCGGACGTTGCCCCAGATGTGCGGATCGGTGTCGCCATGGTCGTGGCTCTCGTCGTCACCCTCGTGGTCGTGGTCTTCGCCCTCGGTGAGGGTGCGCACGGTGATGCCCTCCGACACGACGACGCGGGTGGCCGACGTGCCGGAGGCGGCGACCATGTCATCGAGCCAGGTCTCGAAACCCAGCCCGATCTCGAAGATCAGGTTCGCGTCGGCCAGGCTGGCGACCTGCTCCGGAGATGGATCGAACCCGTGCGCATCGCCGCCGGCGGGAACGATGGTCGACAGCTCGATCGCGTCGCCGCCGATGTTCTTCAGCCAGTCCTCCAGCACGCTGAAGGTCGCGACGACCTTCAGCGGCGTTCCTTGCGCCGCCACAGGACGTGCCGCCTGCGCGCCGGTGAGGGCCAGGAGGGCGGCCGCCGATGCGCTGGATGCCACCAGGGAGCGGCGGGAGATGCGTGACTGGGCCAGCGAGGAATGGACCGGGGTGGACATGGCGAGGGGTGCTCCTGGGGATGGGACCGTGGGGGAGGGCGGTCCGTTCGAGGGGGAAGCCCTGCGGGAGGGAGGACTTCGTTTATGCTTCGCCGGGGCGGGCGCAACCAGCGTCACGACCCATATCGATACCGGGTATCATTCTATCGACGCATTTGCGGGGCTGTCAACCTCGGGCCTGCCGGCCGACCCTGGCTGAGCCGCGGAACCGCCATCCTTCCAGGAGCGTCCTGATAGCGGATGGTGCAACCGGGTCACCCTTCCCCGTCCGTCATTCCGCATTCGCGTCGAAGCCCGGCCTGCACACAAGGATCGATTCCCGATGAACACGCGTGGTAGTGGTAGTGGTGGCGGTTGGCGTCCTCTGGCGGTGCTGCTTGTTACCGTCCTGGCGCTCGGATTCTTCGGCCCGCTCTCCGGGACGGTGGCTGCGGCCGCGGCCACACGGCAGTCCACGAGCGACGAGCAGGGCGTCCGCACGGCCATCTCCGACCTCGACCGGTTCGCACAGGCCGGCAACATGAGTGCCTACTACGATCGCCTGGCCCCTGCCTTCCGCGATCTGGTCCCGCGCAGCGCCTGGCTGGCGTGGACCGCCGGCAATCCGGATGCGATCCCGGCCAGCGCCGATGCCACCGGCGAGATCTCGTTCGGTGACTGGACGTGGGAAGCCACCGGCGATGACCTGGAGGATGTGGCGTTTGTCGCGGCGGGGACCAGCGACCTGCATTTCGTCAACGACGGCACGCGCTGGCGGCTGATCCCCGATCTCGACCCGGAGACCGTGAACGCCGAAGGAAACGCCGACGGCGATTTCTCCTACACCAGCCCGATCGACGATGCGGACTATGCGAAGATCGACGAGTTCTGGGCCCGGTCCTTCCACGATGCGGGCAAGGACGATGCCTACCGCACGCCGGGCGGGGTGGTGGATGTGACCTCGAACGCGCAGATCTCGGCCGGGTGCGGCACGGCGAAGCAGATCGAGGATCGGGGCATGTACTACTGCACGATCGACGAGACGATCTACTACAGCGGGGAGTTCCGCGACCTGGTGATCGACAACGTCGGCGAGTGGGCCTGGATCACCGGGGTCGCCCACGAGTGGGGGCACCACATCCAGCAGCTGATGGGGTTCGACCAGTCGAGCGATCCGGAACTGGATCAGGGCTACTACACGATCGAGCTGGAATTGCAGGCGGATTGCCTCTCCGGGATGTACAGCCAGGACGCCCTGGCGCGTGGCGAGATCGGCGACAAGCAGATCAGGGAGGCCGACGCGATCATGGAGGCGATCGGCGATCCGACCGGCACGAAGTGGGACGATCCGGACGCCCATGGCACGAGCGAGCAGCGGCAGGCCTCGTTCACGAACGGGTTCGATAACGGGTTCCTCGGCTGTCGCGTCGATCTGGCCGATGCGGGCTAGGCGTTCGCGGACGCGAACATGGATGGAGAGGGCCCCGGGGCGATCGTTCGCTCCGGGGCCCTGTCCGTCATCGACGCGTTGGCTTACGGGCAGACTTTGGGGTCCGGTTCGATGCCTTCGGCGATCATTTCGTCGACCCGATCCTGCAAGCGGTCGAAGTAGTCGGATGTGAACTCGACGTATTCGCCACGCTCGAACTCGGCGTCGGCCTCATCGATGTCGGCTCGGAGTTCGGCGAGGGTGGATTCGTCGAGGTCCTTCATGGCGTTCCTACAGGTCTTCATCGGCCAATGTCGTCGCCCGGATATGGCGAATGCGCAGGACGCGGATCGTTTTCGGCGTCACGCGGTAATAGACGATGTGCATCTCGACCCGGATTGCGCGGATGCCGACTGCAATATCGGATTCGGGTTCGCCCAACTCCGGAAACTCGGCGAGTCGTATGACCGCTGCTCTCAGTAGGGCAAGGTAGCGAACTCGTTGCTCGGTTCCCCACTGTTCCTGTGTGTACTTTGCGATTCCGGCAAGGTCTGCGCGGGCTTTCCGCGAATACGTGATGGACCTAGGGACAGACATTCGGGTCCGGCTCGATACCTTCACGCTCCATGCGCTCGGCTTCTTCCTGGACGCTCGCCCAGAACTCTGGCGATTCTACAAAGTACTCGCCGCGTTCGAACTCAGCATCGGCCTCGGCGATGTCGGCGCGGAGCCTGTTCAGCCGGTCCTGATGATCCATGAGGCGAATCGCCTCGCGAATCACCTCGCTGGCGCTGCCATACATGCCGCTTTCGACCTTCTTGCGGACGATCTCTTCAAGCTGAGGGGTCAGGCTGACGTTCATGGGATGCTCCTTCGTTGCGCTCATGATAGCGAAGATTGTCAATTCTTGACATCGCGAGCCGCATATCGGTCCAGGCATCGACACGTCACGCCGCCCCGGTACAATGACGCCATCGATCGCCGATGACCCTTGCCGCTCCCGCTGCGCGGGATGCCCCTCATCGAGGAGTGCCTGCTGCCATGGCCGCTTCCCCAGCCACCGCCACCACCTCCACCGCCCCGAGCCCCCTGGATGTCTTCTCGCACGGCACCCTGCCTGGCTGGGCCCGCTATCGCCAGCAGCTCGACGGCGAGGATGTCGGCTCCATCGACGAGGCCATCGCCCGCGAGTTCCAGCGCCCGGAGGTGGTCGCCGCGATCGGCCCCGGCACGCGGGTGGCGCTGACCGCGGGCAGTCGGGGGATCGACCGCATCGCGCAGGTGATCCGGGCGGCCGTGACGCAGGTGAAGGCGCTGGGGGGCGAGCCGTTCGTGGTGCCGGCGATGGGCAGCCACGGCGGGGCGACCGCCGAGGGGCAGCGGGCGCTGATCGAGCACTTCGGCGTGACCGAGTCGTTCATCGGCTGCGAGATCCGGGCGAGCATGGAGACCGTGCAGCTCGGCACGCTGGAAGGGGATGTGCCGGTCTGGTTCGATCGCATCGCCTACGAGCAGGCCGACGTGGTGATCCCCATCGGGCGCGTGAAGCCGCACACCGACTTCCGGGGACCGACCGAATCCGGCCTGATGAAGATGCTGGCGATCGGCCTCGGCAAGCAGCACGGCGCCAGCTGGTTCCACAGCCAGGGCATCGGCACCTTCGGCGATCTCATCCCGCGCGTCGGCCAGTTCACGCTGACGAAGGTGAACATCCCTTTCGGGGTCGCGCTGGTGGAGAACGGCCACAGCAAGCTGGCGATCGTCGAGGTCGTGCCGGCGAAGGGGATGTTCGCGCGGGAGCAGGAGCTGCTTCGGATCGCCTTCGCCAAGCTGGCGCGCCTGCCGCAGGTGAACGCCCTGGATGTGCTGATCGTGGACACGATCGGGAAGGACATCAGTGGCGACGGGGCCGATCCCAATGTGATCAACCGCGATGTGGCCGGCGTGATCGACTTCAGCACCGCGAAGCCGCGCATCCAGCGGTACATCGTGCGCGGCCTGACCGACGACACCGAGGGCAACGCGACGGGGATCGGCATGTTCGACTTCGCGCTCCGGCGGGCGGTCGAGCGCATGGACCAGATCCCGACCGCGATGAACATGATCACCGCGAAGTCGCCGCAGGGCGCGCGCATCCCGATCACGGTGGAGACCGACCGGCAGGCGTTGCAGCTGGCGATCGCCTCCGCGCTGAAGGTGCCGGATGGCGGCGCGAAGATCATGCGGATCGCCAGCACGAAGTCGCTGGAGACCTTCTACGCCTCGGAGACGCTGCGGGACGAGCTGGCGGCGTTCGCGAACGTCACGCTCGACGGGGAGTTCGGCCCGATCGGCTTCGACCCGGATGGGATGTTCGCCGATTCCCTGTAGGACCCGCCAACCGCCTTGTTGTTGCCCGGGTCATGGAACGACGACGGCACGAACGCCGGGCGTCGTGTCCTGCCAGGCTTCCGCTACCCGCTCCAGCGGATAGACCCGCGTCTCCAGAGTGATGTCACCCCGCGAGAGGACATCGATGTAGGCCGGCAGTTCCCGCATCAGGGTCTCCGTCGGGACCGATCCCGCGCCGCTCCCCGCGATCGAGAGCGGGCGGGCGCGGAGCACGGAGGCGGGCAGCGTCGCGTTCGGGCCGCCGGCCGAGCCGATCTGCAGGTAGCGGGTCTCGCCCTGCACATCATCCATGCCGTGCGATTGCAGCGCCGCGAAGAGCGTCTCCGCGACCGACCCCCACACGAAGTCCAGCACCAGCGAGGGCGATTCGTCACCGATTGCCTCCCGGATCGCCGCCACATCGGCCTCCCCGTCGCCCTGGAGGGCGATCGTTTCGGTCCCCGCCGGGAGCGTTGCGAGGGCGGATCGCGAGCGTCCGAGCGCGATCACCCGCTGCGCGCCGAGCAGGCGGGCGTTCGCGATCGCCATGCGGCCAGCCACCCCGGTCGCGCCGGTCACGATCACGGTGCCGAGCGATGCCACCTGCCGGAGCGAGAACCAGGAGGAGAGGCCGGGATTCATGCCCGCGGCGATGACCACCGGATCGGCGTGCGCGGGCAGGGGAAAGGCCATCCGGGACGAAACGGGAATCCGCTCCGCCAGCATCCCATACGGTGGGCGTGGATAGCCGGTGTAGACCAGCGTGCCGTCCGCGGTGCGGGCGACGCCCTCCAGCCCCGGCACGATGGGACCGGTCGTTTCGGTGCTGCCGTAGTGCTGCCCGGTCGCGACCCGGCGCGTGATGTGGTGGATGCCGCTGGCAACGAGGTCGACGATCTGGAACCCGTCGGAAGGGGCGGGGTCGGGAACGTCACCGTAGGCGGGAACGGTGTCATGGGATGGATCGAGGATGGCGGCGTGCATGGGGACTCTCCTTAACAACGTTCAATTGACGTTGATGCGATACTACCTGAACGTCGTTAAGGTGTCAACGGGAGGGTTCGATGGCCAAGGGGATGACGGTTGCGGCGATCGTGGATGCCGGATTCGCGGTTCTGGCGGAACGGGGGCTGGACGGCCTGACCATGCGGCTGGTCGCGGACCGGCTGGGGGTGAAGGCCCCCGCGATCTACTGGCATCTGGCGAGCAAGGGCGACCTGCTGGACGAGATGGCAACCGCCATGTGGCGGCAGGTGCTCACGACCTCCGGTATCGCGCTGGCGCCGGATGCCGCAGCCGGGCTGACGGCGTTCGCCCATGCGGTGCGCACCACCGTCTTGCAGTACCGGGACGGCGCGAAGCTATTCGCCGGTACCTTCCTCACCGATCCCGACCTGCTGCGCGGACAGGAGGCTGGCCTGGAGGCGATGGCCGCCCAGGGATTCGACACGCGCGGCGCGGTGATGGCAACCTCCCTGGTCTACAGCTTCACCATCGGGTTCACGATCGAGGAACAGGCGATCGCCCAATCCCGCACCGGCGGTGACGATCGCTACACGCTGGAGGCCCGCAACGCGCGGATCGGGGTGGAGCGGTTCCCACGCGCGGCGGAAGCCGGCGTCTCCCTCTTCACCGATCAGGACGCGCGATTCGCGGCCCTGCTGGCGGCGGCGGTTTCGGCGGCGATGACGTTTCGCGGGTCGGTTCCGCCTTCACCTCGCGATCCGCTGTGACGATCAGGAACTTCTCAGGTTCTCCTCAGCAAATCCTTGTCTTTCCATCGCTATCCTGATGGTGTCAACGGGTAGCGGATGCCCGGCTCACGCTTCGGTCAGGACAGCACGCCATGATCCTCACGTCGATCCTCCTCGCCGCCTTCATCCTCCTCTTCGCGGCGCTCGCGATCTTCCCGATCCTGACGGCGGATTCGGGCGAGCGCCTCTAGCCAATCCGGCCCCGCACGACGACGGGGACCGGCAGCTGCGTCCAGGCAGCCGCCGGTCCCCGTCGCGCGTTCCGTCGTCAGGGTGCCGGCGGATCGAAGAGGCCGGTGATGGAGACGAGCACCCCGGCATCGTTCACAAGGCCGAAGTCGGTGCCGTCCAGTTGGGGATCGCCGTCGGCGTTCGCGAGCTGCCAGCGGAAGCGAAGGCGTCCATGATGCTCCTCCACCTCGCCCCGGAGCGAGAAGAGATGGTCCGGGTAGGTCTCCTGGAATCCGGCGATCATCTCGCCAATGGCCAGGCGGCCGGAAGCCTCCAGCAGCGGATCGGCATACTGCCCGTCCTCCGCCCAGGTCGCGGCGATCAGGGCGTCCCGCCGGTCGCGGTCGGGCTCATTCCAGGCATCCAGATAGCGTTCGACAAGGGCGGTCAACTCCGGGGAAGCGGCTGGGGTGACGAGATCGGTCATGGTGCTGGCTCCTGATGGCGTCTTCGGGCTGGTCATCGGACCATCCGCAGGATCGTCTCCAGGCGGCCGGCGACGATGGTCCAGGGCGATCCGCATTCCGGGAATCGCGCGTATAGTGGGGCACACGCGGTTTCATTCCCCTGACGGGTCTCAGACGATATCGCCTTCGCAGGGGCAGGCCTTGCCTCCTGCGCACCGACGGGATGATACGAGGAGCAGGTTCCAGATGATGACGCGACGAGGCGTGGTGCTGACCGGGGTGGCGGGACTTGCCGGGGCGATGGCGATCGGGCAGGTGGGCAGCAGCTCCGGGC
>JBQCJS010000381.1:0-3877 GCA_051952485.1 Thermomicrobiales bacterium
GATGCGGCAGGCTCCGGCCAGGAACGTTCCTGATTGTCGGGGGATGACGCTGGTCGCTAGTCGGCGGTCGCCAGCGCGTCGATCGGCATCACCACGTCGCCCGTGAAGCCGATGCCATCCGCCACGCGCTGCCCGAACTCCTTGTCGGCGGCGAAGAAGTGGCCCAGGTTCCGTGCCTGCAGCACCTCCGGCACCTGCTTCAGCTGATCGATCAAATTCAGCACCAGGTCGTCGCGCTCCCACTGGTCCATCGTGCGATACCGCTCGCCCGCCTGGCCGAAGTTGTTCGTGCGGTCGATCGGCGCGCGCTGGATATTGCCCTCCACGTACGGCTGGTAGCCGTCGTAGGAGTCGTCGGCCTCCACCGCGCCCGCCAGCACCGAGGGCTCGTAGGTCACCATCGGGTCCGCGCCCCGGTTGTCCACGCTGTAGGACATCGTGCCGCCGTCCTGGTTGGAGGTCACCGGCGCCAGCGGACGGTTCACCGGCAGCTGGAGGTAGTTCGTGCCCACCCGGTAGCGCTGGGTGTCGCTGTAGGAGAAGGTCCGGCCGACCAGCATCTTGTCGTCCGAGAAGTCGAGGCCGTCCACCAGCACGCCGGTGCCGAAGGCGATCTGCTCCGCCTCGTTGAAGAAATTCTCGACATTCCGGTTCAGCGTCATCATGCCGACCGGGCGCAGCGGGAAGACATCCTCCGGCCACGTCTTCGTGTCGTCCAGCGGATCGAAGTCGAGTTCCGGATGCTCGTCGTCGCTCATGATCTGGACATTGAGCTCCCACCTCGGGTACGTGCCGGCCTCGATCGCCTCGTAGAGGTCCTTCGAGTGGCTGCCCAGCTCGTGCGCCTGGATCTCGGCGGCCTGCGCGGCGGTGAGGGATTCGATCCCCTGCTGGCTCTTCCAGTGGTACTTCACCAGCACGCCTTCACCGGCGGCATTCACCATCCGGTAAGTGTTGACGCCGAAGCCGTCCTGCTGGCGGTAGTTCGCCGGGATGCCGCGCGGCGAGAAGACCCAGGTGATCATGTGCGTGGCCTCGGGCGAGGCCGCGAAGAAGTCCCAGACACGCTCCGGGTCCTGGCGATTGAAGTTGACCGGATTCGGCTTCTGCGAGTGGATGAAATCCGGGAACTTCGTCGCATCGCGGATGAAGAAGACCGGCAGGTTGTTCCCCACCAGGTCCCAGTTGCCATCCTCGGTGCGGAACTTCACCGCGAAACCGCGCGGATCGCGGGCGACCTCCGACGAATCGCGGCCACCGGCCACCGTCGAGAAGCGGACGCTCACCGGCGTCTTCTTGCCCTTCTCCTGGAAGAGCTTGGCGCGGGTGGAGGTGCTGGCCGGCTCGTCGCCGATCGTGCCATAGGCCTCGAACTCGCCGTGGGCCACGAAGCCGCGGGCGTGGACGACCCGCTCCGGCACCCGCTCGCGGTCGAAGTGGCTCATCTTCTCGAGGAAGTGATAGTTCTCCATCGTCGCCGGGCCGCGGTTCCCGACCGTGCGCAGGTCCTGGTTGTTGCGGACCGGGTGGCCCTGGCGGGTCGTGAGGACGGGCTTCTTGTGCTGGTCGTCAGCCATGAACGTGCTCCTTGGCGGTTGCGTGGGCGGGGCCGATGACCCCGGGCGCGGCGGCGATGATGCCGTTCGTTTCCACTCCCATTCTACATGCCACGCCCCTATCTGAGAATGATTCCTGAAAATGGTCGGGCGGAACCGCACCAGCGGGGCGCCCGATCGGTCGCGATGAGTGTCCCCATTCGCTGGCGGCCAATGGGAAAACCCGCGTGGTGGCGAATATGATTTCCCCCATGTACTATATCGGTACATTCCTGAATGCTCGGGACATGATGGGGTCTTTGGACGATACGGATCGTGGGTACGGCGACGTGCCCTCATGCCTGGAGGCAACGATGGCTCAGGATCTGGCAACACGAAAGGGACGGCTTCGCCTCTCCCGACGTGGGTTCATGAAGGCAAGCGGCGTCGGCGCGGTCGCCGCCACCGCCTCGATCGGCGCCCTGCCGTTCGCGGCATCGGCCGCGGCCCAGCAGGGATGGGACGAGGAGCACGACATCCTGGTGGTCGGGTCCGGCGGCGCGGCATTCGCGGCGGCGATCACGGCCAAGGCGCAGGGCGCCGATGTCGTCATGTACGAGAAGGGCGCCTACGTCGGCGGCACGACCCTCGTCTCCGGCGGCGGCGCGTGGATGCCGAATAATCCCCTCATGCAGAAGGACGGCCTGGCCGATCCGAAGGAGGGCGCGCTCCGGTACATGACGCGCTACTCCCTGCCGCACCTCTACAAGCCGAACGATCCCCAGTTCGGCCTGTCCGACGATGACTTCGCGCTCTTCTCGACCTACTACGACAACGCCGCCAAGGCCGCGCAGTACCTCGAGGACCAGGGGGCGATCACCTGGCACTATGGCGATGGATTCGGTCCCCATTTCGACCAGGCGCAGGTCGATTACATGGAGGAGCTGCCGGAAAACGAGGCGCCCGACCATCGCACCATTCACCCTACCAGCGCCGAGGGTGCGCGCGGCAGTGGCGGCGACATGATCGCCGGCTACACGGCCTGGGCCGAGCAGAACGGCCTGCCCATCAATCTCTTCCACCGGGTCGAGAACGTCGTCGTCAACAGCCGCAACGAGGTGATCGGCGTCGAGATCTCCGTCATCGATCCCGCCGTGGCGGCGACCCCTGCCGCCAGCCCGGTCGCGACCGCGGAGGCCTCCCCGGTGGCCGCGACGCGCCTGACCGTGCGGGCCCGCAAGGGCGTCATCTTCGGGAGCGGGGGATTCGCCCGCAATGCCGACATGATGCGCCACATGATGCCCGCGCCGTACTACGGCGGATGCTCGGCCCCCACCAACGAGGGCGACCTGCTGCGCATCTCCGCCGCGCTCGGCGCCAAGCTCGGCAACCTGCACAACGTCTGGCGCAACGAGGGCGTCTTCGAGCAGGCCGTCGCCGATACCGGCGCGTACAACTGCTCCTGGTTCTACAACGGCGATTCCTTCCTCATGGTGAACAAGCGCGGCAAGCGCTTCGTCAACGAGAAGCGGCCCTACCAGGATCGCCCGATGGCGCACCAGGACTGGGACCCGAACTACGGCGACTGGACCAGCCGGCTCTCCTTCTTCATCTTCGACCAGCGGATGCAGGACAACTGGGGCGGCAGCTACCCGCTGCCCAAGGACCCGGCCACGACCCCCTACATCATCACGGCGGACACGCTCGAGGCGCTGGCCGACGCGATCGTGGAGCGTGTGGAAAGCCTCTCCGATGTCACCGGGGTGATCGACTTCGATCCGGCGTTCAAGGCCAACCTCGTTGCCGAGGTTGCCAGGTTCAACGAGTACGCTGCCGCTGGCGAGGACCCGGACTTCCACCGGGGCGGCCTCCGCTACGACCGTGATGTCCCGTTCGGCCCCACCAGTCCCAGCCAGACCATCGAGTACCCGTCGGCGGACCAGAAGAACGTCGCGATGTACCCGCTGACGGAGACGGGCCCGTACTATGCCTTCATCCAGGCCGCCGCTGCGGTGGACACCAATGGCGGCCCGGTCATCAACGCCGATGCCCAGATCGTGCGCTGGGACGGCTCCGCGATCGATGGCCTCTACGGCGCTGGCAACTGCATCGCCAATCCGGGGGTGAATGCCTACTGGGGTGGCGGCGCGACCCTCGGCAATGCCCATGTCTGGGGCTACACGGCGGCCATGCACGCGGTCGCCTCGTCCGAGAAGACCGTCGAGTAGGGGCGCTGCCTGGATCGTCCGCTTACCGCCGATGGCCCCGACCCCACCCGGGGCAAGGCCCGATAGGGGGGCAAAAACCAAAGAACCAATATTCCAAACTGCTATTAGCGCAAA
>JBQCJS010000382.1:0-7181 GCA_051952485.1 Thermomicrobiales bacterium
CGGTGAATGCGTTCGGCGGGGAGCGGCGATGGTCGCTCCCCGTTGGCCGTTCAGGACAGATGCAGACCTCCCCGGCGACCTGCTACCATGCCGCTACTCCCGGCGCACCCAGCCGGAGCGCGAGTCCGCCCACGCCCGATCGGACATGCCCTCCGTGACCTCCTCCGCCAGCAACCGCACCGCGCCAGACCGGTCGTCCCCGGACGAGCCGGCGGGGCGCACGCGGATCATCGCGCTGGCGAACCAGAAGGGCGGCGTCGGCAAGACCACCACCACCGTCAGTGCCGGCGCGATCCTCGCGGCGCGCGGGTTCCGGGTCCTCCTAATCGACATCGACCCCCAGGGCAACGCGACCTCCTCCTTCGGCGTCGAGAAGGCCGGTCTGCCCGGCTCCGTCTACGACGTGCTGGTCGATGACGCGCCGATCGCCGACTGCGTCGTGCGCGACGTCCGCCCCGGGCTGGACCTGCTGGCCACCACCGCCGACCTCGCCGCCGCCGAAGTCGAACTCGTCGGGCTCGACCGCCGGGAGCGGCGGCTCGAGGACGCGACTGCCGCCGTCCGCGATGCCTACGACATCGTCCTCATCGACTGTCCGCCCAGCCTGGGGCTGCTCACCATCAACGCCCTCACCGCCGCCGACAGCGTGATCGTGCCGATCCAGTGCGAGTTCCTGGCGCTGGAAGGCATGACCCAACTCATCACCACGATCGACCTCGTCCATCGCCAGCTGAACCCCTCGCTGGACATCCTCGGCATCCTGATGACGATGTTCGACGCCCGCACCCGGCTTTCCGCCCTCGTCGTGGAGGAGGTCCGCCGCCACTTTCCGGACCGCGTCTTCGAGACCGTCATCCCGCGCTCCGTCCGCCTGGCCGAAGCGCCCAGCTATGGCCAGTCCATCGTCGAGTACGATGCGGCATCGAAAGGCGGTTCGGCGTACAATTCATTCGTGGACGAACTCATCATTCGTGCCCGCCTCGCTGCCGGTTCGGCACCCTCCGCTCGCGCTCCGATCGTTTCGTAACGGGCACCGCTGCCCCCTCACGTCGTCGCCCGCCAGCACGCCGTCGCTTCCCCGTATCCGCCGCTCGTTCCAGCCAAGGGAGATGCCCCATCCATGAGCCAGATTCTCGATCACCCCGCCGTCGAGGCCACAGCGGCGGTCCCTTCCACCGGGGCCATGCGTGAGGACAAGTTCACCGGCATCGGACTGACCTTCGACGATGTCCTCCTCATCCCGGCGAAGTCCGATGTGCTGCCCGCCGAGGTCTCGACCGCGACGCGGCTGATTCGCGACATCACGCTCAGCATTCCCATCGTCTCCGCCGCGATGGACACCGTCACCGAGGCCCGCCTCGCCATCGCCCTCGCGCGGGAAGGCGGCATCGGCGTCGTCCACCGCAACCTCTCGATCGAGGACCAGGCGGCCGAGATCGACAAGGTGAAGCGCTCCGAGTCCGGCATGATCGTGGAGCCGGTCACGCTCGGGCCCGACCGTCCGGTGGCCGATGCGCTCGCCGTGATGGCGCGCTACCACATCTCCGGCGTGCCGATCACCGACAACGACGGACGGCTCGTCGGCATCCTCACCAACCGCGACCTCCGTTTCATCGACAACACGGAGCAACTGATCTCCGACGTGATGACGAGCGAGAACCTGGTGACGGCGCCGGCGGGCACGACCCTGGACGAGGCGAGCGACATCCTCCACAAGCACAAGGTGGAGAAGCTGCCGGTGGTCGATGAGAACGGTTTCCTCACCGGCCTGATCACGGTGAAGGACATCCAGAAGAAGATCCAGTATCCGAACGCGACCAAGGACGCGCGTGGCCGCCTGCGGGTCGGGGCTGCGCTCGGCGTGGGCCACGATGCCGAGGAGCGCGCGGATGCGCTCGTGGCGAAGGGTGTCGATTTCCTGGCCGTCGACACCTCCCACGGGCATTCGCAGATGGTGGTGGACACCGTCCGCCGCTTCGCGCGCAAGTACGATGTGCCGGTCATGGCCGGGAACGTCGCCACCGGCGACGCGACCGAGGCCCTGATCCAGGCGGGCGCGGAAGCCGTGAAGATCGGCGTCGGGCCAGGGTCCATCTGCACCACCCGCGTGGTGGCCGGCACCGGCGTGCCGCAGATCTCCGCGATCTACAATGCCGCCCGCGTCGCCGACCGCTACGGCGTTCCGGTGATCGGCGATGGCGGCATCCAGTACTCCGGCGACATCGCCAAGGCGATCGCGGCCGGCGCCAGCGCCGTCATGCTCGGCTCGCTGATGGCCGGCCTGGACGAGAGCCCCGGTGATGTGATCGTCTTCCAGGGCGAGCGGTTCAAGGAGTACAACGGGATGGGGTCGCTCGGCGCGATGAAGGCCCGCTCGTTCTCCAAGGACCGCTACTTCCAGGAGGACATTGGGAACATCCAGAAGCTGGTCCCCGAGGGCATCGAGGGCCGCGTCGCCTACAAGGGCGCGCTCGCCCCGCTGGTCTACCAGCTCATCGGCGGCCTCCGCTCCGGCATGGGCTACGTCGGCGCGGCGACGATCGAGGACCTGCGCACGAAGGCGCAGTTCGTCCAGATCACCTCCGCCGGCCTGCGCGAGAGCCATCCGCATGACGTGACGGTGACCAAGGAAGCCCCGAACTACCGGGTCGGTGGGGTGAAGTCCTGACCGCCAGCCGGTACCATGCGAAGAGATCATCAATGAACGCGGCGGGCATCAGGTCGATGCCCGCCGCCCTCATGCGGAAAGGACCGTCACTCATGGCCATCGACTTCACGACCGATTTCGGCAAGCACGCGCTGGATCGGCTGGAGACCGAAGAGACGATCTGGCTCACCGCGGTCACGCCCAGCGGGCGGCCGGCGCCGAACCCGGTCTGGTTCCTCTGGCACGATGGGAAGGTCCTGATCTTCTCCGAACCGACCGTGGCCAAGGTGAAGGCGATGCTGGCCAACCCGGAGGTGACCCTCCACTTCGACGCCGGCGAGACCGGCGAGGACGTGGTGGTCTTCAACGGGACCGCCGACGCGACGGAGAAGGCGATCTCGCCGGAGCAGGCAGCCGCCTACCTCATCAAGTACCGGGATGGCATCGAGCGCATCGGCCTCACGCCGGAGAGCATGGTCGCGCAGTACAGCCGCGCGATCGAGGTGACCCTCACGAAACTCCGCGGCTTCGTCGGGTAGGAAAAGCCTTCTTCTCGACGAGATGGCGTCGATCTTGCGCCCTTCGCAACCGGTCTGGCATCCGGCCAGGCCGGTCGTCGTTGTGCAAGGAGCGCCTTCATGGCGGAACGCAGCCTGCTGCGGCCGGGCACGGGGGATGTCGCCCCGCGCTGGCCCGCCAGGGACCGCGTGCCGGGGCTGATCGCCTTCATCGTCTCGCAGGTCGCCGTCTTCTTCCTGATGTTCCAGATCTACAAGATGGCGCGCAAGACGTTCATCCAGCGCGCCGAGGGGGTCGCCTACGGTCACGCCGTGGACGTCCTTCACCTCGAAGCCCGGCTCGGGCTCGATTTCGAGCTTCCACTCCAGCAGTGGGTCCTGCGGCAGCCCGAGTGGATCATCCACGTCTTCAACAACTTCTACGCCTACTACATGTACGTCTTCTACGCCTGCATGATCGTCGCGATGGTCTTCGCGGTGGAGCGATGGCGGTATTTGCGACGCTGGTTCTTCATCAGCATGGCCCTTGCAACGCCCCTCTACCTCATCTACCCGCTCGCTCCGCCCCGCTTCATGCAGCCCTATGGCTGGGACTTCGTGGACACCCTGGCCGTCTACGGCCCGAACTACTTCTCGGAGAATGGCCTCGTCACCGCGAATCGCTTCGCGGCTATGCCGAGCATGCACGTCGGCTGGACGACGCTCGCCGCGATCACGCTGGCTGCCTGCCTGCCCTGGCGGCGGATCGGGATCGCCATCGCGGCCGCCCTCATTGCCATGATCTCGCTGACCGTGATGATCACCGGGAACCACTACTGGCTGGACGGGGTCGCCGGCTGGATCGTGATCGCGATCGCGGCGCTGATCAACCGCGCGCTCCCCTACCCGCTCCCCATCCGCTGGCCATGGCAACCGCGCGAAGACGCCCCCGCGAGCGATACGCAGGGGCCGGAGCGACCCCGCCCCGCGCAACCGTCGTGACACCCCCGCCGACGCCTGGAACGCTGTTTTCGCAAAACGCTTGACTTTCCCCAGCCGGACCCGTAAGATCATCAAGGTCATGAATGAGGCGGGATCGACCCGCCACCCGCTCGCGACGACGCGAGCCACCGCAATCACAACCCCGATCGAGCCAGAGTGCCGGGAAAGGAGGAAGCCCAATGATGATGATCGCACGCCGAGGCCCGGCCATTGCCGGTGTGGGCGGGGCTTCCGCCATCCGTGGTATTCAGGCAGCGCGTGGGTGCGCGGGAGGGGTTCTCCGAACCTGATCCTGCCGCCATACGGCGACGGTTGAACCCCGGATTGCGAGCCCCCAGCAGCGGCCGCAGACCGGGGTTTCCTGTGTCTGCCGCCGCGGTGATCCCGCACCGCTCGACCCCGAACCGGGGCGCCCCCATCGAACAACACGAATACCGAAGACGGCCATTCCCCTTCATTGGGGAATACCTTGGGACAACTCATCCCTTTTTGACCAGAACGAGGACCTGCCATGAACGCCGAACTCCTGCTCCTGGCCGATGCGCGCCATGCCGACCTCTCGGCACGGCGAGCACCGCATCCCCGCACGACGACCGAGCGCCGGGCCTATCGCCCCACATCCGTTCCCCTCACCACCGCAAAGGACCACGACCCTATGAATACCTGGCACATCGACACTGACATCCAGCTCGCCCTCGTCGAGATGAAGCGCAACGACCAGCTCCGCGACGCGATGATGCGCCAGCACCTTCGCGCCATCCGTCCGGCCACCTCGCCGCTCACGACCCTGCGCCTCATGGTGGCGAACACCCTCATCACCCTCGGCCAGACGCTGAAGCCGGAACCCGAATGCGAACCGGCAGCCCCAACCCGCATCGCCGCATGACGTGCTGAGTCATGCACGCACCCCGAAGCGACGAGGACAGAGACCCCGCCCGAAAGCCTGCACGACGCAGCACCGGGCGGGGTCTTCATTTCCGGTGCATGGGCAATCCGAGGCTGGAAACGCCCTTGTCCACGGACACGCGCCGGTGCCACACTGGACCGCAGAACGCTTCCGAGTCCGCCGCGCCCCAAGCGGCACCCACCGCCAACCAACCAGCCAACGGGATTCACCGGACCATGACGCGCATCATCGCCTTCTTCAACCAGAAGGGCGGCACCGCCAAGACCACCAGCACGCTGAACGTCGCCGCCGCGCTCGCCGAACGCGGCCATCGCGTCCTGATCGCCGATCTCGATCCCCAGGCCAGCCTCTCGATGGCGACCGGGATCGATGTCGCGGCGATCGACCTCAGCGTCTACGACCTCCTGCTGGACGATGCGGTGGGCATCGCCGACATCGCCCTGCCGACGACGATCCCCGGCGTCGACATCGCCCCGTCGCACCCCGATCTCGCCGCCGCCGAGCTTGAGCTGCTCAACGTCCTCGAACGCGAGCGCCAGCTCGATCACCGGATCGCCGCCGCCGACCTCTCGGCCTACGATTTCCTCCTGATCGACGCGCCGCCGGCCCTCAACATCATCTCGATCAATATCCTCGTCGCCACCCAGGAGCTTGTGATCCCGATCGAGCCGCACCCCCTCTCGCTGATGGTGCTGCGCCGTCTCTTCGAGACCATCCGTCGCATCCAGCGCCTCAACCCGGACCTCGTCCTGCTCGGGTTCCTGCCGACGAAGGTCCACCATTCGTCCCGTCTCGCCAACGACATGCTGGACACCCTGCGTGACCAGTTCCCGGACCTGCCACTGCTCCCCACGATCCCGCTCTCCGTGAAGGGCGCGGAATCGACCGCCGAACGCACCAGCGTACTCCAGTACATGCCGAAATCGAACGTCGCCGCCGCCTATCGCGAGGTCGGCGAATGGATCGACTCGGCGGGGAGCGACGCATGACCGACCGGCCCGCTCCGGCGCGCGCGCGTGGCGCCCGCAAGTTCACCGTCGACGCCCTCTTCGAGGACACCCGGCCGCAGGCGAAGGGAGTCTCCGATCTCCGCGACGCCAAGGAGATCGCCCTCGACCGCATCGTGCCCGATCCCGACCAGCCGCGCCGCGCCTTCGACCAGGATCGGCTGGACGAACTCGCCGCCAGCATCCGGGCCGAGGGCGTCCTCCAGCCGATCGTCGTCCGGTACGACGAGGACGCCGATCGCTACGTGATCGTCCACGGGGAACGGCGCTGGCGTGCCTCGACGCTGGCGGAGCGGGCGACGATTCCCGCGCTCGTCCGCGATGTCCCAGCCGAGCGCCGACTGCTGCAGCAGCTGATGGAGAACGTCGTTCGCGACGACCTGAACGCCGTGGACCGGGCGAACGCGCTCCGCACCCTTCGCGCCCAGCTTGGCGATCCGCCGTGGGAGACGGTCGCGGAGCGCGTGGGTATCAAGCGCAGCCGCATCTTCCAGCTGCTCGGTACCGGCAAGCTCTCGCCGGAAGCGCAGGCGAATATCCAGCAGGGTGACCTCAGCGAGAAACAGAGCCGCCTGCTCCAGGGCCTCTCCCCGGCCCGGCAGGAAGCCCTGCGGCAATGGCTCGTGAGCGACCAGCCACCGGCCGCCCTCGCGGCGCGCGTCGCGCGTGCGTTCCGCGACCATCCGCTGACCGACGATGCCTCCCTCGATGAGGCGACCACGGCGCTGGCGGCCCTGCGCGATCTCGCCCTCGTCTCCGATCCCGCCCAGCAGCGGACGCAGTCCATCGCCCTGCTGGCCGCGATCGAGCGCGCCCGCACCGGGTCGAAGGCGGATCGCACCAGCCTCAAGCGGCTCTCCAGCCTCGTCGGCACGAAATCGTTCGACCCGCATCGCTTCGCCCAGGAGACCGGCGTCATCAGCCGGGGGCTGGCCGAACTCGCGATGCACACCGGCGAGCGCGATGCCGCCGTGGACGAGCAGCTCCGGGCACTCTATCGGGCCATTGGCACCCTCCTGAACGACGGCCAGCCCTCCTGACCGCGCGATCCCGGCACGCCTCCTGCGTAGGGGGACGCAGGTATCGCCGATACCGCCGGGTTCACAGGGAGTGGCGGAGAC
>JBQCJS010000383.1:0-6732 GCA_051952485.1 Thermomicrobiales bacterium
GTGGTCATCCCGCAGGTCAACCGGCCGGCCGACCAGTACGCGATCAACAACAAGCTCGAGAAGGCGAACGTCAAGCTCGGAGCGTTCGAATACAACTTCTGGAACATCGCGAACTGGAACCTCGTCCGCTGATCCGGACCGGGGTCCTCTCGCCAACATCGCACACGAAGCCGCCGGTCGGATTGCTCCGATCGGCGGCTTCGTATGCGATGCCATGCCACCCGCCCCCCGGCCGCGCCATCCCTTCCCATTCGACGTCACGTCAACGGACCGGGAGGTCTGCCAGCACGACCGCGATCATCGCCGCAATCAATGGTAGAGTAGGGGCATCCCTCGGGATGCACGGTGATCCGGCAGGATCGACAACGCGGACATTGCCTCGACGAACCTCCGTTCGCCCGGAGCATTGGCCGTTTCCTTCCGCATCGTCACCATCCCGGGTCGCTGTCACATCCGGCGCATTGCCGGATGCCGCCATCCTGTGCACGCCGCGCGACCGGAGGGAATCGCTCCCCGGCCCGTCGGCGGGATGCACCACGGCCGGTCGTTCGCCCCATTGACGGCGAGCCGGCACAAGGGGTTATCGGGTCATGGTTCACGCACGTTCATCCCTCGGCCGACTCTACGACGCCTTGAAAGCCGGAGAGATCGACCGCCGATCGTTCATTCAGGGGACCGCCGCCGCCGGGGCAAGCCTCGGCCTGGCGACCTTCCTCGCGAACACGGCCACCGCGGCACCGGGCTCCCTGAAGAACGGGGCCGCCTACTACGCGCAGGATGCGACCCCGGAAGGCACCCCCGTGGCCTCGCCGGTCAGCGCCAGCTCCCGCCCGACCGCCGGCACCGAGGGCCAGACCCGCGGCGAGGGTGGCGAGCTCAAGATCCTGCTCTGGCAGGCGCCGACCATCCTCAATCCGCACAATGCCACCGGCGTGAAGGACTACATCGCCGGGTCGCTGGTGCTAGAGCCGCTGATCCACTACCTCCCGGACGCCTCGATGACGCCGAACCTCGTCACCCAGGTGCCGAGCGTGGAGAACGGCCAGCTGGCCGCGGACCTCACGAGTGTCACCTTCTCGCTGCTCCCGGATGTGACCTGGAGCGACGGCGAGCCGTTCACCGCGGATGACCTGATCTTCACCTGGCAGTGGAACATCGACGGGGCGAATGCCTCCCAGAACATCACCACCTGGCAGTCCATCGATTCCATCGAGGCCGTGGATGCCACCACCGCCAAGGTGACCTTCAAGCAGGCGAACCCCTTCTGGTTCGACCCCTTCGCCGGCACCAGCACCGCCTTCGTCCTTCCGAAGCACATCCTGGACGGCAAGGGCGCGGACGGTAACACCGCCTTCGGCCAGAAGCCGATCGGCACCGGCCCGTTCGTCGTCGATTCCTTCACCCCGAACGACCAGGTGCTCTACTCGGCCAACCCGAACTACCGCGAGCCGAACAAGCCGTTCTACGCCACGGTCAACCTGAAGGGCGGCGGCGATGCGGCTTCCGCAGCCCGCGCCGTGCTGCAGACGGGCGAGGTGGACTACGCCTGGAACCTGCAGGTCGAGCCGGAAGTGCTGCAGGGGCTGATCTCCGACAGTGCGCCGGGACAGCTGCTGATCAAGCCGGGCGCCCAGGTGGAGCGAATCAACATCAACTTCAGCGACCCGAACAAGGAAGTCGACGGCCAGCGGTCGGAGATGAACACCCCGCACCCGTACTTCTCCGATCCGAAGGTGCGCGAGGCCTTCGCCACGGCGATCGACCGCCAGCAGATCACCGAGAAGTTCTACGGTGAAGGGTCCGATCCCGTCGCCAACATCGTCACCGGGGTGGCGGAGACGGAATCGCCGAACACGAGCTGGGCGTTCGACACCGACAAGGCCAACCAGATCCTCGACGAGGCCGGCTGGACGAAGGATGGCGATGTCCGCAAGAAGGATGGCGTGGAACTGAAGGTCGTCTACGCGACCTCGGTCAACCAGGTCCGCCAGAAGACGCAGGCCGTGGTGAAGAACAACCTGGAGGCGGCCGGGTTCAAGGTGGAGCTGGTGCAGGTGGAGGCCGGCATCTTCTTCGACAGCGCCGCCGGCAACGACCAGAACCTGAGCCACTTCTACTGGGACATCAACATGTTCCAGCAGGTGCCGAACTCGCCGCGCCCGCTCGCCTTCATGGAGGCGTGGTACGCCGGGGAGAACGGCTCCAACATCGCCCAGAAGTCGAACGACTGGTCCGGCCAGAACAGCGGCCGCTACAACAACCCGGACTACGACGCCGCCTTCGTGCAGGCGCAGAGCGAGACCGACGCCGAGACGCTGGCCGAACTCTTCATCGCGATGAACGACCTGGTGGTGAACGAGGTGGCGATCGTCTCGCTGGTCCGCGTGGGCACCAAGCAGGGCGCGTCGAAGAAGCTGAACGCCGAGAACATCGCCCCGGCGGCGTTCTCCTACGACACCTGGAACGCCGCCAACTGGCGGACCGTCTAGGACCAGATCCCGTTCCGGCCGCGCGAACGGGCCGCAAGCCGGAACGAACGCACGAGGAACGGCGTCCTTCCCAAGAGGAGGGCGCCGTTCCCGGACGAAGGGCCCGGGCCGCGCGCCTGCCCGAATGGGCCGGCCGGGCTCTCCGGCGTGAACGGATAGGCATAAAGTACTAGACCGCCCCTCTATTCTGTGGCATACTTCTGGCCATGAGGCCTCAGCGTGCGGAAGGGACAGGGACGGTCATGTCGGATCAGCCAATCGAACAATTCTGGATCGGATCCGACGTCGTCTGCTCGCAGTGCGGCCATCACAACGTGCTGACCGAGGGCTTTCCGATCGTCGTCCTGAAGCGCACCCGTTCCCAGGGCGTCGTCTCCATCGGCTTCGCCTGCGAGCAATGCCAGACCCGCCACATCGTGAAGCAGGATCGCGCCGCCTTCCGGCCAGCCGTGCCCATGCCCTCCTCCCGGCGGGGCCGTCGCAGCCGCCACACCCCGTCCTCCTGAGCGATTTCCTGCCCCTGCCCCCGATCCCCCTTCCCGGTCTCCCCGGAACATGCCCCACCCCCAGAACCGTTTCGCGCACACTCCGTCAGGAAGGGAGACGCGCGTCACATCGGACCGCTCGACGATCGGCCACGATCGCGCTCCGGCAGGGACCATCCACCGGCCTGCCTGCGCAGGTCATGCCTCGTGCAACGCCGACAGGACCATCCACGGCGCGGCGTGGTGCGTGCGAGGGCTCACGGGAGGAGAAGCGGCTTGAAAGCCGCTCCCACCCCGCGAAAGGAGCCCCGCCGTGCCAACCCGTCCCTGCCATCGCCTCCGGATCGTGGCCGCCACCGCGTTGACCGTCCTCCTCGCGCTGGCCGCCCCGTTCGGAGGCCGGGCTGCGATCGCGCAGGATGCCGCGACGCCTTCGCCGGGGGCCAGCCCCGCCCTGCCGCTGACGATCGCCAATGACAGCGGCGACACCCGGCCGGTCTTCGTGTACATCCTCGGCACCGACCTGGCGACCGGCCAGCTCGGCTACGTCGATACCGATGGGACGTTCCACGCATGGACGCTGCCGGGCAGCAAGACCCCGGTCGAGGCTCCCGATGTGGCGATTTCCGGCCCCGCGAACGGCGCCTCCCTGACGCTCCACATCCCGCGAAACCTCTCCGGGCGCGTCTACGTCGCGTTCGGGGAGAAGCTGGCCTTCTCGCTGGTCGATGCCGGACTGGTGCAACCCGCGCCGTGGGCGGCGGGCGACCCGAATGCCGGCATCCTCTTCGACTGGACCGAGTTCACCTACAACGACGCCGGGATCTGGATCAACGCCTCGCAGGTCGACCAGTTCGCCGTGCCCCAGGCCGTCTCCGTCACCGCCGCGGACGGCACAACCCGCTCCACTGGACAGCTGAAACCGGGCGGTCGGCAGGGGGTGATCGAGGCCATGCTCGATACGCCCGGCTGGGAACGAACCGTCGTCACCGGCGCGAACGGCGAGGTCCTGCGCGTCCTGTCGCCGGGCAAGGCGCTGGAGGCTGGGCTCATGGCTCCGGACTATCTCGATCCGGCCATCGACGCCGCCTGGGACGCCTATCGCACCGGAACCCTGACCGTGATTCCCTTCGCCGACGAGCCGGATACGCGGTTCTCCGGACGTACCGAGAACGGAGCCCTCGTCTTCACGGACGATACGGGACGGGAGGTCGCCTCCTTCCCCAAGCCGACCACCGCCGATGTCTGGGAATGTGACGGGGCCCTCGCCGCGCCGAACGACCACGTCGTCGGGCCGATCGCGCGGACGCTCTGCGCCGCGCTGCACCGGGGGAATCTCGCCACGGTCTCCGTGCAGCCGGGTGATGCGGGCACGGCGGCGACCTTCTACACGACGGCCCCCTGCAACCACTACGCGCAGGCGATCCACGCCGCGATGGCGGACGGGCGGGCGTACGCCTTCGCCTTCGACGATGTGCTGGCGCAGGAATCGCTCGTCCACGACGGGAGCCCGGTCGCCGCAACGATCACGATCCAGCCCCTGGAAGCACGTTCCGCTACGCCGGTCGCCTTCCAGGCGAGGGAGCGATAGGGGCCTTCTGCCGGGCCGGCTGTTCCCATTCCGGGCGACCTGCGGCACAATGCGCGCCGCTGGCCGAGTTCCGCGCCAGACATCCCCAGTTCTCATCAGGAGCCATCGTTCATGGGTCAGATGTCCTCGCGCAGCGGGCAACCGCTGGCGCGCCTCTATACCGCGCTGTCCGCCGGGCGGATCGATCGCCGCCAGTTCATCGAGGGCGCCACCGCGCTCGGCGCCGGCGCGGCGCTCACGTTCACCCTCGCCAATGCCGGTGCTGCAGCGGCCGCCGGCGATCCCGCGCCGCTGCGCAACGGGTTTGTCTCGCTCGCGCAGGATGCCACCCCAGCGGCGATCCCGGCGAACGGCACCGAGGGCCAGACGCGCGGCGCGGGCGGCGATCTCCGCATCCTGCAGTGGCAGGCGCCGAGCCACCTCAGCCCGCACGTCGCCACCGGCACCAAGGACTTCATGGCCTCCGCCCTCGTGCTGGAGCCGCTGATGCAGTACCTCGAGGACGGCTCGCTGGTCGCCAACCTCATCACGGAATTGCCGAGCGTCGACAACGGCCTGCTGGCCGAGGACCTGACGAGCGTCACCTACACGCTGCTGCCGGATGTCACCTGGAGCGACGGCACACCCTTCACCGCCGACGACGTGAAGTTCACCTGGGAATGGGTGATGAACCCGGACAACGGGTCGATCCACGTCGGCGTCTACGAGCCGATCGCGAGCGTCGAGGTTGTCGATCCGCTGACGGCCAAGGTGACGTTCTCCGCGCCGAATCCCTACTGGCCGGAGAGCTTCGCCGGCACCGACAGCGGCTACATCTACCCGAAGCACGTCCTGGAGAACGGCGGCCAGGAGGCGAACGACGCATTCCGCCTCAAGCCGATCGGCACCGGCCCGTTCGTCGTCGAGAGCTTCACGCCGAACGATTCCGCCACCTTCGTCGCGAATGAGGCGTTCCGCTTCCCGACCAAGCCGTTCTTCGGCCGCGTCATCCTGAAGGGTGGCGGCGATGCGGCCTCGGCGGCGCGGGCGGTCTTCCAGACCGGGGAGTACGATTTCGCCTGGAACCTGGCGATCGAACCGGAACTCCTCAACCAGATGACCGGCGACGACAGCAAGGGGACCCTGCTGCTGACACCGGGATCGAGCATCGAACAGATCATGCTCAACTTCAGCGATCCGAACAAGGAGGTCGACGGGCAGCGGTCGGAGATGAACACCCCACACCCCTTCTTCTCCGATGCGGCGGTCCGGCAGGCCTTCGCGCTCTCGATCGACCGCCAGACGATCGCGGACAAGTTCTACCTCGGCGGCGACCAGGAACCGGCGGTGGCGAACGTCGTCTCCGGCATCCCCGCCATCGAATCGCCGAACACCACCATCGTCTTCGATACGGACAAGGCGAACCAGCTCCTGGAGGAGGCCGGCTGGACGAAGGACGGGGATGTCCGCAAGAAGGATGGCGTCGAGCTGAAGGTGACCTACGCGACCACCGTGAACCAGGTGCGCCAGAAGTCGCAGGCGGTGAACAAGCAGAACCTGGAGAAGGCGGGGTTCAAGGTCGAGCTGCAGCAGATCGACGCCGCGATCTTCTTCGACAGCGCCGCCGGCAACGACCAGTCGCGCACGCACTTCTACTGGGACCTGGAGATGCACGCGAACCAGCTGCTCTCGCCGCGCCCGCTGGCCTATGTCTCCTGCTGGTATGCCGGGCCGGACGGCGAGAACATCGCCCAGAAGTCGAACCAGTGGAACGGCACGAACAACGCGCGCTATCGCAGCGCGGAGTTCGACGCCCTCTACGAGGCGGCGACGAAGGAGACCGATCCGGAGAAGCTGGCCGATCTCTACATCCAGATGAACGACCGCATCGTGGACGACGTCGCCACCGTCGCGATCGTGCGGACCGGCATCAAGTGCGGGGCGGCCAAGCGCCTGAACGAGGCGAACTTCGCGCTCGGCCCCTTCACCTACCAGTACTGGAACATCGCGAACTGGAACCTGGCCGAGGGGCAGTAGCCACCTGGCTCCGACCCACGAGCGCGGGGCCCGGCCACACGGTGCCGGGGCCCCGCCCGGGTTACGCGGTGGGGCCCACCCCCCCGCGGGGGGGCCAACCAGGGCCCCGCGCCGTCCCCCCCCGGGCCACGGGTGCGGGACCCGCCCAGCG
>JBQCJS010000384.1:0-6901 GCA_051952485.1 Thermomicrobiales bacterium
GGACTGGCAAGGACTACGCGACGCCGGTGGGCGACTTGCTGGCCACCGCGCCGTGGCAGTACTTGTACTTCTTGCCACTCCCGCATGGGCACAACTCGTTCGGGCGGATCTTGCGCGTCCGTCGCTGCTGGTTGCCGTTGCTCTGCTCGGCGGGGGCGTTGGTGGTCGTCGCCTGGCTGACGCGCGTCTGGACCGGCTGGCTGGCCACCACCGGCTGCACCCGGAAGATGCTGCGCGCCACGTCGTGCTGGATGTTCTCCAGCAGCTGGCCGAAGAGCCGGTAGCCCTCGGTCTTATAGACCACCAGCGGGTCCTTCTGGCCGTAGGCCTGGAGCCCGACGCCCTGGCGGAGGTCGTCCATCGTGGTCAGGTGGTCGACCCAGAGGCGGTCGATGATGCTGAGGAGCACGCGGCGCTCCACCTTGGGCATCGTGTCGGGCGGGAACTGGGCGGCCACCTCCTCGTACGCCTCGTCGGTGACGTCGAGCAGGTGATCGGTCAGCTCGTCCTCGGGCAGGCCGTCGATGTCGTCCAGCGAGACACGGTCGCCGGGCACGAGGGCGTTGAACCCTTCGACCACCGCCGCGTAGTCGATGCCGTGCCCGTTCTCGGCGGTGCTGGAGCTGACGACGCGCCCCACCGCCTGCTCGATCATGCGCTCGACCTTCTCGTGCACATCCTCACCGGCGATGATCTGGCGGCGGTCGCCGTAGATCACCTCGCGGTGCCGGTTCATCACGTCGTCGTACTGCACGACATGCTTGCGTCGATCGAAGTTGTGCCCCTCGACCTTGGTCTGGGCGTTCTCGATCGACTTCGAGATGAAGCGGTGCTCGATCGGCTCGTCGTCCTCCATGCCCATGCGGTCCATGAGGCCGCCGATGCGGTCGGAGCCGAACCGCCGCATGAGCTCGTCCTCCAGCGAGACGAAGAAGCGGGAGGAGCCGGGATCGCCCTGGCGGCCGGCACGTCCGCGCAACAGGTTGTCGATGCGGCGGGATTCGTGGCGCTCCGTACCGATGATGTGCAGGCCGCCAAGATCGGCGATACCCGGCTCCAGCTGGATGTCGGTTCCGCGCCCGGCCATGTTGGTGGCGATGGTGACGTGGCCGCGCTTGCCGGCCTCGGCGACGATTGCCGCCTCTCGCTCGTGCTGCTTCGCGTTCAGCACGTCGTGCGGGATGCCACGACGCTTCAGCATGTCCGAGAGGTATTCCGACTTCTCGATGGACGTGGTGCCGACGAGGACCGGGCGGCCGATCTCGCGCATCTCCTCGATCTCGTCGACCACGGCGGAGAACTTGCCTTCCTCCGTCTTGAAGACCAGGTCGCCGAAGTCGTCACGGATCATCTCGCGGTTGGTCGGGATGACGACGACCGGCAGGTT
The DNA here is from genome assembly GCA_051952485.1 of Thermomicrobiales bacterium. Lineage (GTDB taxonomy): Bacteria > Chloroflexota > Chloroflexia > Thermomicrobiales > UBA6265 > JASGDN01. The sequence goes on from JBQCJS010000384.1 coordinate 1,388, forward strand.
GTAGATCCGGAAGAATTCCTCGGATTCCGTCTCCGCCGTGCCGGTCATGCCGGAGAGCTTCGCGTACATGCGGAAGTAGTTCTGGTAGGTGATGGTCGCCATCGTGACGTTCTGGCGGCGAACGCGCACGTTCTCCTTCGCCTCGATCGCCTGGTGGAGGCCTTCGCTGTAGCGGCGACCCTCCATCATGCGGCCGGTGAACTCGTCGATGATGATGACCTCGCCATCGCGGACGATGTAGTCCTTGTCCCGCTGGTAGATCGCATAGGCCGTGAGAGCCTGTTCGAGGTAGTGGGTGAGTTCCACATACCGCTCGTCGTAGATGCTCTCGTCCTTCGGGATGCCGGCAAGCTGCTCGACGCGGTCGATGCCTTCGTCGGTGAGCGACGCGTTACGGTGCTTGAGATCGACCTCGTAATCGCGGTCCTTGCGGAGCTGCTTCACGATGGTGGCGAACTGGTAATAGCGGTCGGTCGCCTGCTCGGCGGCGCCGGAGATGATGAGCGGCGTGCGGGCTTCGTCGATCAGGATGTTGTCGACCTCGTCCACGATCGCGTAGTTGAGTTCGCGCTGGACGACCTGTTCCGGCTCGATCACCATGTTGTCCCGCAGGTAATCGAACCCGTATTCGTTGTTGGTGCCGTAGGTGATGTCCGCCGCGTAGGCTTCCTTGCGGCTCACCGGGCGGAGCTTCTGCAGGCGCTCGTCCTCCTGCGGGTAGTCCGGGTCGAAGACGAACGAGGCATCGTGCTGGAGGCAGCCGACCGACAGGCCGAGGGCGTGGTAGATCTCGCCCATCCACTGCGTGTCGCGCTTGGAGAGGTAATCGTTGACGGTGACGATGTGGACGCCCTTGCCGCTGAGCGCGTTCAGCGCGGCCGCGAGGACGGCGGTGAGCGTCTTGCCCTCACCGGTCTTCATCTCGGCGATCTTGCCCTCGTGGAGGACAACGCCGCCGATGAGCTGGACATCGAAGGGCCGCTGTCCGCGGACGCGGCGCGAGGCTTCGCGGGTGGCCGCGAACGATTCGGGGATCAGGTCCTCGAGCGCCTCGCCACTGGCGTGCCGCTCCTTCAGTTCCTGGACGACGGCCTTCAGCTCGTCGTCGGAATAGGACTCGAACTCGGCTTCCAACGCGTTGATGTCGTTGATGTAGGGCTGGACGCGCCGGATTTCCTTGTCGTTGGAATCGCCCATGAAACGGGAAAAGAACGATCGCATGGTTGTGTTTCTCCAGGGGATGCGCCGGCGAGAAGGCGGGCGCACTGAGCGATGATCGACTCGGAGCCAAGTATACTTCCGGACGCAATGTGGCCCGAATCTGTTCCGAATCTCCCCTGCGAGCGCTCCAATGTCCGAGAATCCGACCGATCCGAGAGGCTTCGCGGAGCGGGTCTACGCGGTGGTGGACGCCATCCCGGCTGGTCGCGTGACGACCTACGGGTTGATCGCGCGGGCGCTGGGCTCTCCGCGTTCGGCGCGGATCGTGGGCGGTGCGCTCCAGCACACTCCCGAAGGGCGACATATCCCCGCCCATCGTGTCGTGAATCGGCAGGGCTTCCTGTCCGGGGGGTGGCACTTCGGGCATCCCGACATCATGCGGGACCGGCTTGTGGCGGAGGGGGTGCCGTTCCGGGACGAGTACGTCGTCGACCTGGCGCAGGTGCTGTGGGACCCGAGCGATGATCCGGACCTGGACCGGTTGTACGGACGTCCGGGAGGCGGCGCTGAAGATGTCGATCTCGACGATGATGCGCCGTTCCGGATCGTGGGCATCAGGTCCTGATCGCGTCGGCCAGCTCCCGCGCGGCCGCTTCCGGATCGTTGGCGCCCAGGATCGCGGAGACGACCGCGATGCCATCTGCCCCCGCAGCGATCGCAGCCGTGGCATTCCTCGTCCTGACGCCGCCAATTGCCACTACGGGCAAAGAGGTCAGGGCACGGCGGCGTGCGAACTCGTCCGGCCCGAGCGCATCACCGGCGTCAACCTTGGTTGACGTGCCGAAGATCGGCCCGATCCCGAGGTAATCCGCCCCATTCTCGGACGCGGTGCGCGCCTGTTCGTCGGTCTCGGGCGAGTAGCCGATCAGGAAGCCGGGACCGGCAAGGCGGCGAGCGTCGTCCAGGGGGAGGTCGTCCACGCCGAGGTGAATGCCGTCGGCATCCAGCGCGAGGGCGAGGTCCAGGCGGTCGTTGACCAGGAACGGGACCTGCGCGGCGCGGCAGAGCGCGCGCAGCGGGTGCCCGAGGGCGAGCGTCTCCCGGTCGGTCCGGTGCTTCGAGCGCAGTTGCACCATCGTCACGCCGCCAGCGAGCGCCGCGCGGAGGGTGGCGGTGGGGGCGCCGCGCACGAAGTCCGGATCGACGACGAGATAGAGCCGAAGGGCCCGTCGAAGCGCGTCGGGAGTCATCGTTCCACGGTCGCCAGGGCGTCGGCAAGGATGACGGCGGCCTGGGGGGTGAAGTGATTGACCGGGGAATGTCCCTCGCCGATCGCGTAGGAGTCGCGCAGCGCGGCTTCGATGTACCGCTTGGCCAGCCGGATCGCGTCCAGCGGCTCCAGGCCGTGGGCGAGGAAGGCCGTGATGGCAGCCGAGAAGGTGCAGCCGGTGCCGTGCGTGTTCGCGGTCTGGATGCGTTCGCCTTCGATGGGGGTGAAGTGCTCCCCATCGAAGACGAGGTCGACCGCCGGGCCATCGAGGTGCCCGCCCTTGACGATCACCCAGCGTGGCCCGAGCGCGTGGATCTTGCGGGCGGCCCCGCGGGCATCGTTGCCGCCGGTGATCTTGACGCCGCTCAGGATCTCCGCCTCCGGGATGTTCGGCGTGATGATGGAGGCAAAGGGCAGCAGGTCCCGCTTGAGGGCGCCCATCGCATCGCGCTGGAGGAGGGGAGCGCCACCCTTCGACATCATGACTGGGTCGACCACGAGCCAGCGCGGCCCCCATGCCTCCAGCCGGTCGGCGACGTTCTGGATGATGGTCTTGCCGCTGAGCATGCCGGTCTTGACCGCCGTCGCGCCGATGTCCTCGAAGACGCCGTCGATCTGGGCGATCACGACTTCCTCCGGCACTTCGGCGATGGCGGCAACCTCGACGGTGTTCTGGGCGGTGACAGCAGTGAGGACCGACGTCCCGTAGACCCCGAGGGCCGCGAAGGTCTTGAGATCGGCCTGGATGCCGGCGCCGGCGCCCGAATCCGATCCGGCGATGGTCATCGCCCTGGGCATCGGCACGGGGGTCGGGGCGTTCGAGGTCATGGCGCAACTCCGGGAACGGAACCATCCGCCAGCAGCGGCGGAGGAAGGCGGCGGCGATCGATGCCGCGATGATACCAGTCCCGGCCGGCGCGGCCTGGGCATCCGGCCAGCGGCGGAGTCCGGGCGTTGCCATGACATCGCTATACTGAAGGGCGATGGACTGGAGCCCTGCGCCGGGCTCGGATGCGGACGAGAGCCACGACGCGAAGGAACCGCCGATGAATGTGAAAGAGGGCCTCCTCGAGATCCGGGAACGGCTGGTGGAGAATGGGGCGAGCACGAAGACCATCGCGCTCGTCGACAACGTGGTCAAGCGGGCATCGGTCCCGTCCGCGTCCGGGGCGAACGCGAACTCGCTGCTGCAGTTGACGCGGATGCTGATGCGCAGCCCGATCGCCGATGCCGATCCGGATGTCTACGATGACCTGATCCAGATCGAGGCGGGGCTTGAGCAACGCGCGGAAGCCTTCCGGGCCCAGCGCGAGGCCGACGATGCGAAGCCGTTGCCCAAGACGAAGAAGTACTACAAGGACCTGAAGGACGCGAAGAAGGGCGCCTGACGACCCGTCGAGCGCAATCCGCCTTGGTTCAGAGAGACACCCCACGGCAATCACGCCGTGGGGTGTCCCTGTGTGTGCCGTGCAGGGGGATCGGGAGCTACGAGGTCATGAGCAGGCCGTAGTCGCCGTCCTTGCGCCGGTAGAGGACGTTGTACTGGTTCTCCTCGACATTGAGGAAGAGGAAGAAATCGTGACCGATCAGCTCCATCTGGTCGATGGCTTCCTCGACCGGCATCGGCTTCATCGGGAATCGCTTGCGGCGCACGACGCGCCCTTCCGGTTCGTCATCCAGCGAGTCGTCGTCATCGGGGAAGTAGCGGGGATCCTGGGCGAGTTCGACGGCAGTCGGAACGCGGCTCACGATGTCCGCCAGGTCTCCAGCGGCCTTGCGGCGCTGGGTCTGTCGCTTGCCGTTGACCTTCCTGACCTGGGTGACCAGCTTGTCGAACGCCGCATCGATCGCCTTGCCCGGTTCCGGATCGTCGACCTCCGCGCGGAGGACGTTGCGACCGGTCTGGAGGGTGAGTTGGGCGCGGGTGGTTTCCGAGGTGGGTCCGAGCGGAATGGTCCGGAGTTCGAGTTGGGCGTCCACGACCTTGTTGGCGAGACGATCGAGGCGCGACACCTTGCGATCGATCAGTTCTTGCAACTCGTCCGTGACAGTGGTGCCGATCGTCCGAACCTGCAGATCCATACATTCCCCCGAATCGATGGGAATCCGAACCCAACCGGGCCGGATTCAGCGGCAAGCAGGTGCCGGTGACGGGGGAGGAGCGCCATGCGCAGAACGATGGAAGCCCGACCGATCCCGGCACCAGCCTCCAAACGGACCGATGCAGCGACACCGGGAGCAGTGCACAAGCTCGCCGGTTGCGTGGCCGATCGGGACGTCTGTTCCTGTGAAGGCTACCACGTCGGGAAGGTGCCTTCGATAGGCCTATAAGGATGAGGGGGGTGGAGTTGGGGAGTGGTGCCGGTTGGCGCCCGCGGAGGGACTCGAACCCCCGACGCCCACCTTAGGACGGTGGCGCTCTATCCACTGAGCTACACGGGCATCCCGGCGACGAGGGGATCGTACCATACGATTCCCGGCTGACCACGGATGAAGGGATGTTGTCGTGTTCTAGGACGAGTGTTGTCGTGCCAGGCAACATGCGAGCGCTGTGGACAGGAGACCTTCCGGGCGACAGCAGCGCTGGCGTTGGTGTGGAGAACCGGACGTTGAGGTACGGTGAGGGCGTACTGCGGAGCGCGCCACGGTGCCTGGATGGCGCAGGGACGGGCTGACGGGGCGATATCGGGATACGCCGGCCGTGAGGTTGCGCCGGGGGGAGGGCGCGTGCTATCCTCTCGTCCGTCGCGGGGAGTGGCGCAGCCCGGTTAGCGCGCAGCGTTCGGGACGCTGAGGTCGGAGGTTCGAATCCTCTCTCCCCGACCCTGAAGGGAGTGGCACATGCCACTCCCTTTTTGCATGCCATGAAGCGGACAGTCTGATCCTGCAACGCCGGGGTGCGTTGGTGCCGGAACCGGTTCGACGCCGAGCGCATGGTCTTGGCGTGCTGGCTCCGACCCCGGCAGCCCGGTACTGCTCCATGCGCATGCCCTCGCGCTGACGAGTCGATGCGGCGACCGCTGAGGCTGGAACCGGACCGAAAGTCTCCGTGCCTGGGATGGGCTGCCGCGTTGCCCGGAGCG
>JBQCJS010000385.1:0-2818 GCA_051952485.1 Thermomicrobiales bacterium
TCTGGGGGCTGGAACTGCACGATAGCCCCGTGCTTCCGCTGGACAAGGACGCGACCTTCCAGCTCGTCGTGCCGCCGCCGGGCAGCGACCAGCAGGGTGAGGTCGTGATCTACAGCGGTGACGCCGAGCTTGCGTCGATCCCCGTTTACGCCAGCGGCACCGCCGGGACTGGAGGCTGATCGATGCCCAGGAAACACGCCAATCGCGCCGATGAGGACCATGAGATCGATGCTGCCGAAGGGGCGCCCGAGAACGAACGGCTCCAGCGTGTGCTCGCCAGCCGCGGGATCGCGTCGCGCCGAGCCTCGGAGGCGCTGATCACCGAGGGCCGCGTGTCCGTGAACGGCACCGTCGTGCGCGAGCTGGGCACGAAGGTCGACCCCATCCGCGACGTGATCCGGGTCGACAACAAGATCGTCCGCGCGCAGAAGTCGCGCATCCTGATCCTGAACAAGCCGAGCGGATTCATCACGACCACGAGCGACGAGCGCCAGCGGTGGACGGTGATGCACCTGGTCGACGTGCCGGAGCGCGTCTATCCGGTCGGAAGGCTGGACCGCGACACGGAGGGCCTGCTGCTCTTCACGAACGACGGCGCCCTGGCGAACCGGGTGATGCACCCCCGCTACAACCTGGCAAAGGAGTATCACGTCCTGACCAAGGAGCGCCCGACCGGTGCCCAGCTCCAGGACGTGAAGGATGGCCTGATGATCGCCGGGCGGCTGGTGGTCCCGGAGGAATGCCGCCTCCTGCGGGAGGGCGACGAGGGCGCGACGATCAAGATCGTGCTCCACGAGGGTATCTACCACGTCGTGCGGCGGATGATGGAGAAGGTCGGGATCGAGGTTGCCCGCCTGCGCCGGGTCCGGCTGGGGCCGATCTCGATGACGGGTCTGCCCCTCGCCAACTGGCGCGATCTTTCCGCCGGCGAGGTGCTCCAGCTCTACGAGGCGGTCGGGCTCAGTCCCGAGGATGCCGACCGCGCGAACCAGGGGCGGACGATCCGCACCGGGCCGCCGGTGGACTTCCGGCACGGTGGCCGTGGCGCCCAGGCGGCAGGTGAACCCGAGCCGGAGCACCTGGCCCAGTATGCCTACGTGCCTCGCCGCGAACGCGGGCAGCGACCGGCCAGGCAGGGCGACGGCGACGCGGCTCCGGCCGGAACCGGCAAGGCCGGCACGCCGCCGGACCGCCAGGCGAAGCCGGAAAAGGAAGAGTGGAAGCGTGCCGGTCAGGGAGAGCGTATCCGGCGTCCCAAGCGTGACGACCGGGACCGATACCAGCGGGATGGCGGCTCCGGAGGCTCGCGGCCGCCGCAACGGAGAACACGATCGAATGACGGCTCACGACCACCGCAGGCTCATCGCGATCGACGGTCCGGCGGCGGCCGGTAAGACGACGGTCGCCCGCCTCCTCGCCGAGGCGACCGGCGCCATGCTCTTCGATACCGGCTCGCTCTATCGCGCGGTGACGCTTGCCGCCCTCCGGCGCGAGGTCTGCCTCGACGACGGCGATGCGCTGGGACAGCTCGCGGCAGGACTCGACATCCGGCTCGCGCGGCCGTCGGTCGATGATGGGCGGCTGATCGATGTGATCGTGGATGGCGACGACGTCACCTGGGCGATCCGCACGCCGGAGGTCGATGCCGATGTCTCGAAGGTCTCGGCCTATCCCCAGGTGCGTTCCGCCCTCCTCGAAGCGCACCGCCGGATTGCCGATGGCGTGCCGGTAGTGATGGTCGGACGCGATATCGGCACGGTCATCGCGCCGCGGGCTGGGCTCAAGATCTATCTCGATGCCAGCGTCGAGGAACGTGCCCGGCGGCGCTGGGCGGAGCTTGCCGGCCGCGATGCCGGGATGACGTACGACGACGTGCTCCAGGACCTGAGACGGCGGGATGCCCATGACTCGGCGCGGGATGTTGCCCCGCTCCGGGCGGCTGACGATGCCGTGCACGTCCTGACCGATGGCAAGTCCATCGATTCGATCGTGGCCGAGCTGAACGCGCTGGTCGAGCAGACATGGGCGGCGCAGGGATTGGCGTCGTGAGCGGCGCCGAGGGGAACCGGAACGCCGATTTCGCGGACCTCCGCGCTGGCACGGTGCAGGGCGTCGCCTTTCAGGTGGTGCGGCACTCCCTGCTCATGCTCTCCCGTCTCCTGATCGGGCTGCGGGTGGAGGGCGCTTCGAATGTGCCGGCGGAAGGGGGAGTGCTGGTGGTGAGCAACCACTTGTGCAATGCCGATCCGCTCTTCGTCTCGATCGCCTGTCCGCGCCCGACCCACTTCATGGCCAAGAAGGAGTTGTTCGAGGTTCCCGTCCTGCGCTGGGCGATGCGCAAGTTCGGCGAGTTCCCGGTCGATCGTGGGGCAGCGGATCGCTGGGCGATCAATCGCTCGTTCGCCACGCTGGAGCAGGGAATCGCGCTCGGGATGTTTCCGGAAGGGACGCGCAGCAGGTCCGGCGCGCTCAAGGAGGCGTTGCCTGGCGCCGGCCTGATCGCGCTGCGGGGCAATGTGCCGATCGTGCCGGTGGCCGTGATCGGCACCGAGAAGCTGCCGTTGCTGGGCAGCAAGGCGCTCGGGGCATCGTGGCGCGGGTTCCGGGGGGCGCGGGTCGTGTTCGGCGAGCCGTTCACGATCCCGGGGCAGCTCGACGGCACGCGGGTCACGTCCGACCAGGCAACGGAGATCATGATGCGGCGGATCGCTGCGATGCTTCCGGAATCCTATCGCGGCGTCTACGACGGGGACCCGGACTGAGACGACTTCCGCGTCTTTCCGCCATGTCTGTGATCCCGAGTGGGCGGTGACGCCTC
>JBQCJS010000386.1:0-3706 GCA_051952485.1 Thermomicrobiales bacterium
CCAGGCCGAACGCGAGGTCTAGCGCGTCGTCCAGTTGGCGCGTGTTCGTGGGTGCGGCCGGTGTGGCCGCCCTGCGTGGACGGCCACACGGGCCGCACCGATGAACGATGATTGCGGACTCCGCTCCCGGTTTCGCAGCGCAGGTGGTTCAGGCGTCATGCCGCATGGGGGCATGGCGCTTCGCATGTTCGCGTGGTCACGCTCTCTGGAGTGACCTCGAAAGGATTTCACGTTGGCCAAGAAGATTCGAGGCTACGTCAAGCTTCAGATTCCCGCTGGGAAGGCAACCCCGGCGCCGCCGATCGGACCGGCCCTCGGTCAGCACGGCGTCGCCATCATGAACTTCTGCAAGGAGTACAACGAGCGCACCGCGGCGCAGGCTGGGCAGATCATCCCGGTCGTGATCACGGTGTACGAGGATCGCTCCTTCACGTTCGTCACCAAGACCCCGCCGGCGGCGGACCTCCTTCGCCAGGCGGCCGGGGTGAAGAGCGGATCGAACAACCCGCGCACGACCAAGGTCGGCAAGGTCTCCAGCCAGCAGGTGCGCGAGATCGCCGAGCTCAAGATGAAGGACCTCAACGCCATCGACATCGACGGCGCGATCAAGCAGATCGAGGGGACCGCCCGCAGCATGGGGATCGAGATCACCGCCTGACGCGGTGCATCGGTTCGCCTTCTGAAGCGGTGGGAGGGGCAGCGTCCCCGTCAGCACCACCAAGGACACACACATGCCCAAGCACGGAAAGAAGTTCACCGCCGCGCTCGCGCAGGTCGATGAGACCCGCGAATACACCGTCGAGGACGCCGTCGCGCTGGTGAAGCAGGTTGCCTTCGCCAACTTCGACGAGACCGTGGAGCTTCACGCTCGCCTCGGCATCGATCCCCGCCAGGCCGACCAGGCCGTCCGTACCAATGTGATCCTTCCCCACGGCTCTGGTCGCCAGGTTCGCGTGCTCGTCTTCGCCGCGGGCGAAGCGGAGCGCGCCGCGCTCGATGCCGGCGCTGACTACGCCGGGAGCGACGAACTCGTCCAGCAGATCCAGAGCGGCTGGCTCGAGTTCGACGCCGCCATCGCCATGGCCGACCAGATGAGCAAGGTCGGTGGCCTCGGTCGTATCCTCGGTCGTCGCGGCCTCATGCCGAACCCACGCTCCGGCACCGTGATCCGCGAGGTGGAGGACCTTCCGAACGTGATTCGCGAGCTGAAGGGTGGTCGTGTGGAGTTCCGCAACGACCGCTCCGGCAACGTCCACATCACGGTCGGGCGCAAGGGCTTCACCGACGAGCAGCTGACCCAGAACGTCTTCGCGGCGATCGATGCGATCAACCGCGCGAAGCCGACTGGCATCAAGGGTGTCTATTGCCGTACACTCTCGCTGGCTTCCACGATGGGGCCGGGCGTTGGCGTCGACGTGAACGATGCACTCGCCCGCGCGTCCGCGGCAGCCGCCTGATACCTGTCCACAACCAAAGCGATTCCTGGCCCATGACAGCCGGTGCGATGCGACCCTAGCTCGCTTAATTCCCGGCCGAGGCTCAGACGCTCACCTTCGCAAGAACGTGCGCCCTGGGCTGTCTCATGCCCAGGGCGCGCTTTGTGTGAGGAACTCGGGGTGGACATTCACCCCACAAAATCCTGCGGAAAGGAGGTAAAGGACATTGCCAACTCCACAGAAGGCAATCGAAATCGCTGAACTGACCGATCGCTTCAGCCGCGCGCAGCTCGCCGTCATCGCGGACTACCGTGGCCTGAGCGTCTCCAGCCTTCAGGACTTCCGGGCCCGGATCAAGCCGATGGATGCCGAGTTCCGTGTCGCGAAGAACACGCTGACCCGGATCGCATCCGAGCAGGCCGGCATCCAGGGGCTCGCCCCCAAGCTCGAAGGTCCGACCGCGATCCTGTTCGCCTATGGCGACATCGCGGGCGCCGCGAAGGCGCTGGGTGACTATGCCCGTTCGTCGCGCATCCTTCAGGTGCGTGCCGGCGTGCTGGACGGCCAAATTCTCACCGCGAGCGACGTCGAGGCCATCGCGAGCCTCCCGCCGCGCGAAGAGCTGCTCGGCAAGCTGGTCAACCTGCTGGCATCCCCGATGGCGCGAACCGTCGGCGTGCTCAGCGGCCCGTCCCGTTCTGTCGCGTATCTGCTCAATTCGCGGATCGAGGCCCTCGGTGGCGCGCCTGCAGAGGCCGCAGCCGACTAGGGGATCGTTCCCGCTTCGTCCTGACCGGCCCCTGGCCGACCCGATTCCGACTGTGCGCCCCGATGTGGCGCTGGAGACCAAGACATGGCTGATTTCGACCAGATCATCGAGCAGCTTGAGGGCCTGACCGTCCTCGAGCTCAACACCCTCGTCAAGTCCCTCGAAGAGAAGTGGGGCGTTTCCGCCGCCGCTCCGGTCGCGGTCGCTGCTGGTGGCGCGGCTGCCGGTGGTGCTGCCGCCGTCGAGGAAGAGGAGAAGACGGAGTTCGACGTCGTCCTGACCGACGTCGGCGCCAACAAGATCCAGGTCATCAAGGCCGTCCGCGAGCTGACGAGCCTCGGCCTCAAGGAGGCCAAGGATCTCGTCGATTCGGCCCCGAAGGCCGTCAAGGAGGGCGTGGCCAAGGACGAGGCCGAGGCCGCCAAGGCGAAGCTGGAAGAGGCTGGCGCCAAGGCCGAGGTCAAGTAATCCTTGTCCTCCTGTCGGGATGCGGCCGCCGGTCGCATCCCGGCATCCCTTCCGTGGGGGCGCGCCGGTTTGGCGTGAATGGCCGAATGGCCGTATACTAGCCCTCACGGAAGTCACCTCTCGGGGCGTGGCGCAGTCCGGTAGCGCACCGGTATGGGGTACCGGTGGTCGGAGGTTCGAATCCTCTCGCCCCGACCGATCAGGGACGGCACTGCCGTCCCTTTCTTGTCGCTCTCTCCCCCCAAATGCGACATCCTTCCTCTCACGGCGACCAGGCAGTTCCATAGACCGAGGGAATGCGCATGAACCGACTGCCTTCCGAATCCGCCCACACCTGGCGGATCATCATCGCCGACGACGAGTCGCTCATCCGGCTCGATCTGCGCGAGATGCTGACCCACCTCGGATATGACGTGATTGCCGAGGCCGGCGATGGCCGCACCGCACTCGATCTCGCTCGCCGCCTGCGGCCCGACCTGCTGATCATGGACATCAAGATGCCGGACTTCGATGGCATCTCCGCCGCCGAGGAACTCACCCGCGAGCGCATCGCGCCGGTGGTGCTCCTGACCGCCTACTCGGACCAGGGCCTGGTGGAACGCGCGCGGGAGGCGGGGGTCGTCGGGTATGTGGTGAAGCCCTTCCGCGAGGCGGAGCTGATGCCGGTGATCGAGCTGTCTCGCGCCCGGTTCGACGAGTTCCGCACGCTGGAGAAGGAAGTCGGTAACCTCAAGGATGCGCTGGAGACCCGCAAGCTGATCGAGCGGGCCAAGGGAGTCCTCATGGAGGTGCATGGCCTGCGCGAGGCGGAGGCCTTCCACCGCATCCGCAAGACCAGCATGGACGCGCGGAAGTCGATGAAGGAGGTGGCGGAGGCCATTCTCCTGGCGCACGAGATGGAGTTCTCCATCGCCAATGGCGCCTCGTCCAGCCCCACCGCCCCGCCGACGGACACAACCGAGTCGTAAGCCTCGACGCGACAATGATGACCGGCAAACGCCGCAGGGTTCTCCCTGCGGCGTTTCTGCCTCCA
>JBQCJS010000387.1:0-2216 GCA_051952485.1 Thermomicrobiales bacterium
CGTCGTAGCGTTCCGCGCCGAGCACGATGCCCTCGGCGGCGTCGTCCACGTAGATGAACTCGCGCGAGGCGGCTCCAGTGCCCCAGACCTCGATGAACGGGTCGCCGGCTTCCCGCGCGTCCACGCACTTCTTGATCAGCGCGGGGATGACATGTGAGGAGGCGGGGTCGAAGTTGTCGTACGGACCGTAGAGGTTCACCGGGATCAGGTGGATCACGTTGAACCCGTACTGCTGGCGGTAGGCCTGGCCCTGCACGAGCAGCGCCTTCTTCGCGATACCGTAGGGGGCGTTCGTCTCCTCCGGGTAGCCGCTCCAGAGGTCGTCCTCATGGAACGGAACGGGTGTGAACTTCGGGTAGGAGCAAACCGTGCCGATGGTCACGAACTTCTCGACGCCCGCGAGCCGGGCCTGTTCCATCAGCTGGATGCCCATGATCGCGTTCTCGTAGAAGAACTTACCCGGGTTCTCGCGGTTCGCGCCGATGCCACCGACCACCGCCGCGAGGTGGATCACGATGTCCGGCTGGCCGTCGGCCAGGGCGCGGTCGATGCCGTCGAGTGTGCGGAGATCGTAGTCGGCGGAACGCGGCACGACGATGCGGTCCGGTGCGGCGCCGTGCTCCTGGAGCTTCTGGACGACGTGCCGGCCGAGGAAGCCGCCCCCGCCGGTCACCATCACGCGCTTGTCTGACCAGAAGGTCATCGGGCCTCCTCCCGGACGAGGCCGGCGATGTGCGGCTTCGGGGTATCGAGCACGACATCGCGCAGCTGCGGGTAGGCGATGAGATCGATGCCGGCGTCGCGCAGGTCGGAGGCGAGCATCAGGCGGACGAGGTCCGCGAACGAGGTCTTCGGCTCCCAGCCGAGCTGGGCGACGGCCTTGGACGGGTCGCCGAGGAGGAGGTCGACCTCGGTAGGGCGGAAGTAGCGCGGATCGATGCCGACGTAGTCCTGCCAGTTAAGGTCGACCAGGGCGAAGGCGATGGAGACTAGGTCGCGCACGGACTGCGTCTGGCCCGTCGCCACGACGTAGTCGTCTGGCTCGTCCTGCTGGAGCATCAACCACATCGCCTCGACATACTCGCGGGCGTATCCCCAGTCGCGCTTGGCGTCGAGGTTGCCGAGATAGACCTTGTCGGCGTGACCGGCGAGGATCTGGGCGATCCCGCGCGTGACCTTCCGGGTCACGAAGGTGCCTCCGCGCCGGGGTGACTCGTGGTTGAAGAGGATGCCGTTGCTGGCGAAGAGTCCGCGCGCCTCGCGGTACTGCACGGTCATGTGGTGGGCGCAGACCTTGGCGACGGCGTAGGGCGAGCGCGGGTAGAAGGGCGTGGTCTCCTTCTGCGGGGTCTCGAGGACCTTGCCGAACATCTCGGACGACCCGGCCTGGTAGAAGCGTGGATTCCAGTCGGCGGTCGCGAGGGCCTCCAGCAGCCGAAGGTTGCCCATCGCCACGACATCGGCCGTGAACTCCGGCATGTCGAAGCTGACCGCGACGTGAGACTGCGCGCCGAGGTTGTAGACCTCGTCCGGCTTGACGCGATGGATGAGCGACGCAAGGGCCGACGAGTCCGAGAGGTCGCCGTAGTGCAGGGTCAGGGGAACGCCGGCCTCATGGGGGTCGTGGTAGAGGTGCTCGATGCGGCCGGTGGAGAACGAGGACGAGCGGCGAATGATGCCGTGGACCTCGTAGCCCTTCGCGAGCAGGAGCTCGGCGAGATAGGAGCCGTCCTGGCCGGTGATGCCGGTGATGAGTGCGCGCTTCTGGGTCATACGGCCGGGATTCCCTTCATGGTGATGGCCGCCTGTGCGTGCGCGCCGTGGATGATCTGTTCGAGGCGAGTCAAGGCAGCCTCGGCGGAGAGATGACTGGCTGCATAGGACGTGCCGTTCGCACCGAGTTCTGCCGCTCGCGCTGGAACGGCGGAGAGGCCGGACAGGGCTGCGACGAAGTCGGCTGGCGTTGATGGATCGACCACGATGCCGCCACCGGATTCGGCGATGACCTTCGCGGTCTCGCTGCGATCGGCGACCGCAGCGATCACCGGCTTGCCAGCGCTGTAGTAGGACGTGAGCTTGCTGGGCAGCGACATGTCGGTCACGGACGGCAACTGGTTGATCAGCAGGGCATCGCTGGCGGCAAGCACACTGGGAAAGAACTCCTCGTCCTGTGGCGGAATGAACCGCACGTTGTCCAGTCTTGCGGCGAGCGACTG
>JBQCJS010000388.1:0-2276 GCA_051952485.1 Thermomicrobiales bacterium
GACTATCTGGCCCACGAGGGATTCCAGGCCATCACCGCCGGGGATGCCGCCAGCGCCCTGCAGCGCGTCCGCAACGACCGTCCGGACCTGCTCGTGCTCGATCTCGGGTTGCCGGACCGCAACGGGCTCGATGTCCTGCGCGAGGTCCGGCGGGCGGGCGACCTGCCCGTCATCATCCTCACCGCGCGGGGGGACGAGACCGACCGTATCGTCGGGCTCGAACTCGGGGCCGATGACTACATGGTGAAGCCCTTCAGCCCGAAGGAACTCGTCGCCCGCGTCCGCGCTGTGCTCCGCCGCGTCGAATCGCGCGACCGCTCCGCGCGCGACATCGTGACCGTGGGCGATGTCAGCGTCGACGTGCCCCGGATGCGCGTCACGCGAGGGGGCACGCCGGTCGACCTCACCGCGACGGAGTTCCAGGTCCTCCTGGCGATGGCGCGGGAGCCGGGGCGGGTGTTCACGCGCGCCAACCTGCTCGATGTCATTCACGGCATGGCGATCGAGGCCTACGAGCGCGCCATCGACGCGCACATCAAGAACCTCCGCCGCAAGCTGGAACCCGATCCCGCCCATCCGCGCTATATCCAGACCGTCCACGGTGTCGGTTACCGGATGACCGATGACCCCGCCCGCTGAACCCCCCGCAAGCCGTCACGACCGGCGGCCACCGTGGATGCGGTCGGCGCACCGGCCGCCGTGGTGGCCGGAGGATGAGCCCTGGCCGCCGGAACGCCCGCCCTGGGAGCTGAACCGGCGACGGGTGCTCCTGCGCCTCGCCCTGGTGGTGGCCGGGGCGTTGTTCGGGCTGATGGTGCTCGGCTGGCTCATCGGGAACCTGCTGACGGGGGGATGGGGGTCGCAGTGGTCGTCGGGCGGGTCTGGTGGCACATCGAGCGGCCCGCCGGTCCCGGTGCGCATCTTCTTCGGGTTGCTCCTCCTGTTCGGCATCGTCTTCGTGGTGCGACGGGTGCGGCGTTACGCCACCCCGCTGGTGGATGTGATGACGGCGGCCGATCGGGTGGCGTTGGGCGACTACTCGGTGCGCCTGACCCCGAGCGGTCCCGGCGACGTGCAGCGGACGATCGCGGCGTTCAACGCGATGGCGGAGCGGCTGGCCGAGAACGACGACCAGCGGCGGCAGTTCTTCGCGGATATCGCCCACGAGGTGCGGACCCCGCTGGCGGTGATCCAGGGGAACGTCGAGGGAATGCTGGACGGAGTCTACCCGCGGGACGATGCCCACCTTGCGCCCCTGCTGGACGAGGTGAGCGTGCTCTCGCGGCTGATGGCCGACCTGCAGACGCTGGCGACGGCGGAGGCTGGCACGTTACGCCTGGACCGGGTGCCGGTGGACATGCGGGCGCTGCTGGAGGATGTGCGGGGGGCCTTTACCCCGCAGGCGGGCGAGGCCGGCATCCGGCTGGTGGTCGATGGGACCGGGGGGGCGGCGGTCGCGACCGTGGACCCGATCCGGATGCGGCAGGTGATCGACAACATCGTGGCGAATGCGCTGCGCAACACGCCGCGCGGCGGCCTCGTGGTGCTGGACGTGGTGGACACGGCGTCGGAGGCATCCGTGCGGGTGGAGGTGCGGGATACGGGGCGCGGCCTGCCAGCGGAGGACGCGGCGCGGATGTTCGACCGCTTCGTGAAGGCGGCGGATTCCGGGGGCAGTGGCCTGGGGCTGGCGATCGCGAAGGGGATCGTGCTGGCGCACGGCGGTGCGATCGGCGCGACGAGCGTGCCGGATGTCGGCACGACGGTCTGGCTCACCCTCCCCCGCTCATGACCCGCCCTTCGGCCGGGTCGCTCATGCCAGGATATCGCTCCGGCACTGCATCCCCGCAGGGGGATGCGACGCCACGGCCATGATGAACCGCTGGGGCTGGGACCCGTTTCAACCCACGCATCCCCGCGTAGGGGGATGCGACCCCAGGTCATCTACGTCGAGACCTGGGAAGAGGCTTTTCAACCCACGCATCCCCACGCGGGGAGTGCGACACGGGGCGAAGGAGTGGGGGGCACGCATCCTCCCGCAGGGGGATGCGACGCCGTAGACCCCGGAGCGATCGAACTCGTTCTCCATGTTTCAACCCACGCATCCTCCCGGAGGGGGATGCGACGCCCTGGGAGTTCTGGCAGGCCGACGCCCGCGAGTGGTTTCAACCCATGCATCCTCCCGGAGGGGGATGCGACCCGGCCGCTCCTGGCCGCGCTGCCGGAGCTGCGGGGGTTTCAACCCACGCATCCTCCCGGAGGGGGATGCGACGACG